>JBIIZP010000030.1:0-8973 GCA_044346215.1 Candidatus Planktophila sp. | reverse complement strand
AGTGTTGATGCCATGGGGACAAGAGGTCATGGTCTTTGAGCAAAATGATGATGGCGTTGCACCATTTGATAAGGGTGATGAAGTATTAATTTCTTGGGAGCCTAACTTCACCTTTGCACTTCGCGGAGATGAAGATGCCGAAGCTGGTACAGAGGTAATTCCTGAGGATCTCGAGGAAGAATGAGCAACGCCTTGTCTAAGGTGAAGTTGCCATATTTGCTCCTGCTTCCGGGCTTTCTTTTTCTCTTTACCTTTTTCATTTTGCCGATAATCAATCTTGCGCAGACTTCGACTCAGACACCAATTGCCAATGGAGACACTGGTCAGTATGAGCAAACATTGCGTTTTTCAAACTATGTTGATGCATTAACAGAAAATCAAGAGCAGTTTGCACGATCATTTGTTTTTGCCTTGTGCGCAACAGTCTTAGCCCTAGCGATCGCATACCCACTTGCTTATGCAATTGCATTTAAAGCAGGCAGATTCAAGAACTTCTTATTGGTACTTGTAGTCGCACCATTCCTGGTCTCATTTTTGCTCCGAACTGTTGCGTGGAAGCAGATTCTTGGCGAAGAAGGCTTTGTAGTTCCGACCTTACGAACCATCGGAATCATTAGTGAAAGCACAACACTCACTTCTACTTCCTTTGCCGTCGTGATGGGGATGACTTACAACTTCCTTCCCTTCATGACTTTGCCACTCTATGCATCCCTTGAGCGGATTGATCCCCGGACGATGGAGGCATCAGGAGATCTGTATGCCAATGGAATTACCACTTTCCGAAAGGTAACTCTGCCGCTTTCAATGCCAGGAGTTGTTGCCGGAACGCTATTGACCTTTATTCCGGCTGCCGGTGATTACGTCAATGCTGCAATTTTGGGTTCACCAAATACCAGGATGATTGGAAATGTAATCGAATCTAGGTATTTTAAGATTGTTGATTACCCGACTGCGGCAGCTCTTTCCTTTACCTTAATGGCTGCGATCTTGATCTTGGTAACGATCTATATTCGAAAAGCTGGAACGGAAGAGCTGGTATGACGCATCACCTAAAGCAAAAGGATGCATCAATCCCAACGATTCCAGTCAATGCGCGGATTTCGCGTTGGTTTGGCCGAAACTTGATTCGCATTTATGCAGCAATTGGATTTGCTTATCTGTTTATTCCCGTGGCCTATACCTTTGTCTTCTCATTTAATGATTCAGGTAAATCCAACCTTGTGTGGAAGGGTTTCACTTTAGACAATTGGAAGAACCCATGTGGTGCTCCAGAGGTGTGCACTGCTTTGGGTAACTCAATCAAAATCGGTTTACTAGCAACTATCTTTTCAACTATTTTGGGAACGATGATCGCTTTTGCAATTGGGCGCTATGCCTTTAAAGGTCGCTCGTCTTCTAACCTATTGATCTTCTTGCCTATGGCAACACCTGAAATTGTTCTGGGTGCATCTTTGCTCTCATTATTCTTGGTGTTCCAGATCAATCCAGGATTTTGGCCAACAGTTCTTGCACATGTGATGTTTTGTATCTCATTTGTTGTGGTCACAGTCAAGGCACGTATTGCTTCCTTGGACCCCCGCTTAGAACAAGCAGCAATGGATTTATACGCCAATGAACTAGAAACTTTCAGAAAAGTTACCCTTCCTTTGGTGGCACCAGGTATTGCAGGAGCGGCACTTTTGGCTTTTAGCTTGTCCTTTGATGACTTCATCATTACCAACTTCAATTCTGGAACTCTCAAAACTTTCCCTGAATTCGTTTATACATCTGCAGCTCGTGGAATCCCTGCACAAGCCAATGTGATTGGATCTGCGATGTTCTTCCTTGCTTTATTCATTGTTATCGCCGGACAATTTGTAGGAAGAAAAGTTAAGGTGCCTAAGTGACCAATCACGGCAATATGTACGGACCTAGCTTCACATTCTTAGGAATTCCAGCTTGTGATTTAGATGATCCAGCAACTTTTGCAGGCGCAGATGTCGTCATTGTTGGTGCACCTATTGATAGTGGAACTTCACATCGCTCCGGCGCTAAGTTTGGACCGCAAGCAATTCGTGGGGGAGATTACTTGCCTCATGATGGCTCTCGGCCTCATCTTGCTTTACGCACTGATGGTTTAAAGGATCTAAAAGTCTTTGATGCTGGCGATTTAATGATGCCAGGTGGAGATCTAACCGCATCTCTTGCGGTCCTTAAAGATGCAACCGAAAAGATTTCTCGTGCGGGAATAATTCCAGTAGTTCTTGGGGGAGACCATTCAATTGCCTCTGCCGATGTAGCTGGTATCGCCACCCATCGCGGTATGGGAAAAATTTCGATGATTCACTTTGATGCACACGCGGATACCGGAGAAGATCAATTTGGCGCACTTGTTGGTCATGGGACACCAATGCGCAACTTGATTAACAATGGATATGTCCGCGGTGACCGTTTCTTGCAGCTTGGTCTTCGCGGCTATTGGCCAGAGGATGCAACTCTTAATTGGATGCGCGATCAAGGAATGCGATCCTATGAAATGACAGAGATTCATCATCGCGGCCTTAAGGCAGTTTTGGATGAGTCATTTGCAACTTTGGTAGATGGTTGCGATGGAGTTTTCTTATCTGTAGATATTGATGTGGTAGATCCAGGCATGGCTCCAGGAACCGGAACTCCTGAACCAGGCGGAATGACAAGCCGTGAATTACTAGAAGCAGTACGCCGTATCTGCTTAGAACTGCCAGTTGTTGGAATCGATGTTGTCGAAGTTGCTCCACCATTTGATTCTGCAGATATCACCGCTATTTTGGCTAATCGAGTTGTACTTGAAGCGCTTAGCGCAATAGCTAAGCGTCGCAACGGCACCACTTACTCGGCTACTCAGAACCTTCTCGATCGATAATTGAACTTTTCTAAGATGTCAGCGGTATCGTGCATACTTCGAGACAACTTCTCATGTTAGGTGCGTAATGGAAATTTTAGGAATTGTGGCCTTTGTCGTTGCGCTGCTTCTTTCAGTGATGGTGCACGAATTTGGACATTACATAACCGCACGAAAGTATGGAATGTGGGTCTCGGAGTTTTTTGTGGGTTTTGGAAAGCGGATCTGGTCAGTTCAGCGTGGAGAAACTGAATTTGGTGTTAAGGCGATTCCAGCGGGTGGGTACTGCAAAATCGAAGGCATGTCGCCCAGTGATGAATTGCCTGAAGGCCAAGAGGAACGGGCTTTCTACAAAGCATCCTCTGCAAAGAAGTTAGTTGTTTTAGGTGCAGGTTCATTTCTGCACTTTGTCTTAGGTTTTGTACTTCTTTTTTCACTTTTTGCTGGAATTGGTACCAATCAAGTTCTACCCATCATTAACGAAGTCGTTCCAAACTCAGCTGCCCAAGCAGCAGGCATTCAAGCCGGTGATGAAGTAGTTTCTATCAACGGCAAAAGAGTCACAGAGTGGTACAAAGATGTAGAAGTGATTCGTGAATCACAGGGATCAGAACTCACTCTTGTCTTGAGCCGTAACGGTGAGGAGATCACTGTCAATACATCAGCTCGGTTAACAGATTTTGATGGCACAAAGAGATATGTCTTAGGTATCGTCAATGATGTTGGCTTAAAGCGTTCTGGATTGCTAGTTTCAATCAAGAATTCAGCAACGGTTACTAAGAGTTTTCTAGTTGAAAGCGTTAAGTCATTAGGTAAATTGCCTGAAAAAATCCCTGCTCTGTGGGGTGCGACGGTACGTGGTGAAGAGCGCGATCCCAACGGTCTAGTTGGAGTTGTTGGTGTTGCACGTGTATCAGGTGAAGCAGTAGGAAGCGACAAGCTAACCGTCATGGAGCGCTTGGCTACCTTTGTTTTAATCGTTGCCAGTCTGAATATCTTTGTGGGAGTCTTTAACTTATTGCCAATTTTGCCACTAGATGGTGGTCACATGGCGGTTGCTATCGCCGATTCCATTCGTGCTTTCTTTGCTCGCTTGCGAGGCCGTCCACGTCCCGCACCGATTGATGTGACAGTACTTACCCCGATAACAATGGTGGTTTTTGTTATTTTAGCAACGCTGACACTCTTGCTCTTGGTGGCCGATGTGATTAATCCGGTCACACTCAACCTCTAATTCAGCAGAATTTGCTCTTGTAGTGCAGAATAAAGCCATGGTTGATCTCGGAATTCCAAGCGCACCTCCTCCAACTTTGCACCCTCGTCGCAAGACCCGTCAGCTAAAAGTTGGATCAGTCGGTGTTGGAAGCGATTCACCGGTATCGGTTCAATCAATGTGCACAACGCTGACCGCAGATGTCAACGCAACCTTGCAGCAAATCGCAGAACTAACAGCATCTGGTTGCCAGATTGTTCGTGTCGCAGTTCCAAGTCAAGATGATGCTGATGCCTTGGCACAGATCGCCAAAAAATCTCAGATCCCAGTGATTGCAGATATTCACTTTCAACCGAAATACATTTTTGCTGCAATCGATGCAGGGTGTGCTGCGGTTCGAGTAAATCCAGGAAACATTAAACAATTTGATGACAAGGTTAAAGAGGTAGCAAAGGCTGCAGGAGATGCAGGTATTCCAATTCGAATCGGTGTAAATGCTGGCTCGTTAGATCCACGTTTGCTTGCAAAGTATGGGAAAGCAACACCAGAGGCTTTAGCTGAATCTGCGCTATGGGAAGCATCTTTGTTTGAAGAACATGGTTTTTCAGATATCAAAATCTCTGTTAAACATCATGATCCTGTAACGATGGTTAACGCATATCGGATCCTGGCTGCAAAGTGTGATTATCCATTGCACTTAGGTGTAACTGAGGCCGGTCCACTTTTCCAAGGAACAATTAAGTCTGCAACTGCTTTTGGTATTTTGTTAGCAGAAGGTATTGGCGACACAATTCGCGTTTCGCTGTCTGCTCCTCCTGTAGAAGAAGTAAAGGTTGGAATTTCAATTTTAGAATCACTCAATTTACGGCAACGTAAACTTGAAATTGTTTCTTGCCCTTCATGTGGTCGCGCACAAGTTGATGTCTATACATTGGCAGAAAAAGTGCAAGCCGGATTACAAGGAATGACTGTTCCATTACGTGTCGCGGTTATGGGCTGTGTTGTGAACGGTCCTGGCGAAGCACGAGAAGCGGACTTAGGTGTTGCATCTGGAAATGGTAAGGGGCAGATATTTGTGAAGGGTCAGGTCATCAAGACCGTGCCAGAAGCACAAATTGTTGAAACACTTATTGAAGAAGCGATGCGTTTAGCTGAAGAAATGGAAGCCGCCGGAGTTGCTTCAGGGCAACCTTCAGTTGATGTTCGATAGGCTTGCTCCATGTTGAAAATGTCTACGCTTTTTTTGCGTACGCTTCGCGATGATCCAGCAGATGCCGAGGTCGCAAGCCACAAGTTGTTAGTGCGTGCTGGTTATGTGCGCCGGATTGCCGCAGGAATTTATTCATGGCTTCCTTTAGGTGTGATCACACTTCGAAATGTTGAACGTGTGATTCGCGAAGAAATGGATAATGCAGGTTTTCAAGAGGTTAATTTTCCAGCCCTTCTTCCGCGCGAAGCCTACGAAACAACTAATCGCTGGGAAGAGTACGGGCCAGCACTGTTTCGTTTGCAGGATCGCAAAGGCGGGGATTACTTACTAGGTCCAACACACGAAGAAATGTTTACCCTGATGGTCAAGGGCGAGTACTCCTCTTATAAAGATCTTCCATTGAGCATTTATCAAATCCAAACAAAGTTTCGCGATGAAGCACGCCCACGCAGTGGAATCATCCGTGGCCGCGAGTTCGTTATGAAGGACTCTTATTCATTTGATATCGATGACGCGGGTTTAGATCTTTCATACCAAAACCACCGTGACGCTTATGTAAAGACTTTTGATCGTCTAGGAATGAAGTACAACATTGTTAAAGCTGTGTCGGGCGCCATGGGTGGATCTAAATCAGAAGAATTTCTTGCTCCATGCCCAACAGGTGAAGACACATACGTGTTATGCCCACAGTGTGGCTTTGCAGCAAACGTCGAAGCGATGGTGACAAAAGTTGATGCTCAGGATTCTTCTAAGGTGCCAGTAATTGAAGCTTTTGACTCACCTAATACTCCAACGATTGACACGCTTGTGGAGCTTCTCAATTCCACATTTGGCGGCGTCTATACAGGTGCTCATACATTGAAAAATGTGATGTTGATGGCCGACGGTAAAGCGGTGTGTGTATTAGTTCCAGGTGATCGTGAAGTTGATCTTAAGCGCTTCCAAGAAAATCTTGGTGGGATTCATGAGCTTCGAGTATTTGAAGATGCAGATTTTGCAAAGTTCCCGGCTCTCGTTAAGGGATACATCGGACCTCAAGATGCAAAGAAATCTGGAATAACTGTTTATGCCGATCCGCGAATTGCACCAGGAAGTTCATGGGTTACCGGTGCCAACGCAAAGGATCGTCATGCACGAAATGTTGTTAATGGTCGCGACTTCACGCCAGATTCCTATGTTGAAGCGGCCGAAGTTCGCGCAGGGGATGCGTGTCCAGAGTGTGCAACACCAGTAGTTATTGATCGCGCTATTGAAATTGGCCATATATTCCAATTAGGTCGAAAGTACGCAGAGGCGCTTCATTTGACGGTACTTGATCAGAACGGAAAGTCCCAAGTTGTCACAATGGGTTCTTATGGAATCGGAGTTACGCGAGCTGTTGCTGCGATTGCAGAGCAGACTCATGACGAAATAGGCCTCAATTGGCCGGCAGAGTTAGCGCCAGCGAAGGTACACATCGTCGCTGCAGGTAAGGATGATCTACTCTTTGAAACAGCGCTCAAACTTGGTACTGATCTAGAAGCTCAAGGAATTTCGGTGATGCTAGATGATCGTCGCGATGCAAGCCCTGGAGTTAAATTTAAAGATGCCGAGCTAATTGGTAACCCAATCATCGTTGTGGTCGGAAAAGCTTTAGCTGAAGGTAACGTGGAAGTTCGGGTTCGCAAGAGTGGAGATAAGAAGGAAGTTGCACTTTCTTCTGCAGTTACTGCGATCGCGCAACTTCTGAAGTAATTGTGTTTTACGAACTTACGCTTGCCACTGCTCTCTTTCTTTTGGCAGCATCATTTTTTGCAGGTTTTGTAGATTCAATTGCTGGTGGCGGGGGTTTGATTCAACTCCCAGCTTTGTTGATTGGTTTACCAAACTCTGGAACCGCTGAAGTTCTAGGTACCAATAAATTGTCGGCAGTTTTTGGAACGACAACGGCTGCAGCTTTGTATCGAAAGCAGATCAAACCCGATCCCAAGATATTACTGGGAATGGGAATACCTGCCTTTATTGGCTCAGCAGGGGGAGCGGTCTTAGCTTCCAGATTACCAACCAGCAGCATGAAGCCGATGGTGTTGGTGCTATTGATAATTGTGGCGATCTATACCTGGTTTAAGCCAGATCTTGGAAAGTATGAAAATCTGCGTCACTTACCGAAGCAAAGAGTTCAGATTGCGGCAATTGCAGGTGCCGTCATTGGCTTCTATGATGGAATTTTTGGCCCCGGAACAGGCTCTTTTCTGATGTTGATATTGGTTGTATCCCTTGGGTATGCATTTATTACAGCAAGTGCAATCGCCAAGGTCGTCAATGTTGCAACAAATGTCGGCGCGATAATGATCTTTGGATTCAATGGTGCAGTTATTTGGCAAATCGGAATCATCATGGGCATAGCAAATATTTCAGGGGCAATTTTGGGTTCTCGCCTTGCAATTAAGGGTGGCTCAACCCTGGTTCGTAAAGTTTTCCTCATAGTTACGGTGGCGCTGATTATCAAGGTAGGAATTGATACCTTCTAATTTCTTGCGTTATACTTAAGCCACAACTTAATAGAAAGAAGAGATCGTGGCCCTTAAAGATTCAATTGCCGATTTGATTCGCCCTGCTGTAGAAGATGCAGGCTTCTTTCTAGAAGATGTTTTCACAAGTAATCCCGGAAATCACCGCATCGTTACTTGCATGGTTGATGGCCTAAAGCCATTAAGTCTTGACGAGGTAACTGTTGTCAGCCGTGAAATTTCTGCAATTCTGGATGAGTCACCACTTCTGACGGAAGCTTTTACTTTGGAAGTGACATCTCCGGGCATAGAACGCCCACTGACTTTGCCACGGCACTGGACTAAAAACATTACTCGAATTATCAAAGTTACCTTAAATGATGATTCAGAGGTTTCAGGACGACTTACTGAATTTGATGATCACCGCGCGATTTTGATTGAAAACATTAAGGGTCGCATGAAGACTCACGAGGTTAATTTTGCCGATATCAAAAAGGCCACAATAGAGATCGAATTCAATCGCAAGGATGAGATCTAATGAATGTAGAAATGTCAGCATTAGTAGCCCTTACAACAGAAAAAGATATTGCCTTGGAAGAGCTCATCTATGGGATCGAGGTTGCAGTTTTAGGTGCCTACAATCAGACTGATACCGCAAAACGTCATGCTAGAGCCCACCTTGATCGCGAAACTGGTGAAATTTCAATCCTTGTTCCAATCTTTGGTGAGGATGGAACACGCACAGGTGAAGAAGTTGATTCACCGGATGGTTTTTCAAGAATGGCAACATCTACGGCTAGACAAATAATTAAGTTGAAGATGCGTGAAACCAATGATGCTGAAATCGTTGGAGAGTTCACAACTACTGTCGGTGATGTAATTTCTGGGGTAGTACAGCAAGGTCGAGACCCCAAGATGATCAACGTCAACCTTGGTCGTGTTGAAGGTCGAATTCCACCGCAAGAGCAAGTTCCGGGCGAGGTGTATAACCACGGTGATCGCATAAAATGTTTTGTCGTTGAAGTAAAGCAAGGTTTAAAGGGTCCAGAGATTATGTTGTCTCGTTCTCACCCAGCACTTGTCAAACAACTTTTTGCTTTTGAAGTTCCAGAAATTAATGATCGAATTGTTGAGATCATGGCTGTTGCTAGAGAAGCTGGTCACCGTACAAAACTTGCAGTCAAAAGCCATCGTGCAGGAG
>JBIIZP010000141.1:0-2597 GCA_044346215.1 Candidatus Planktophila sp. | reverse complement strand
TCTGAGTTAATTGTGCTCGGATCGAATGCAGCGTATCCACGCTGATTAAACGCCCGTCCAAGAACAGGGTTTGAACTGCGCATATCTTTGTTCTCCTTTTGTAGGGCCACCAGAGCTTCTGGTGGTTGTGGTGCAGGCTAATCGTAGGGCCAGAGATGGGTTACGGCTAAGTAAGGGCAGGCTCAGATGCTTAAAACCCGCTTAGAAATCTCGAGATCGAGCCCTTCCGGGCAGGTCCTGAACTGATCCTCAATTTGATCTATAACTAAATGGCGTGGTGAAACTTGTAGGAAAGGTCTTGCCTGATGTTACAAATTTCTTTAATTTGTTATTGATCGTATATGAATCGCTACCAGGCCCACTAGAGAAAGCAACACAGGAGATCACTCCATTATCTGCTTCTTGAGAGGAAATCGTAAGCGGTCTATCAATACTTGCACCTTCACTTTTTCCGAAGAAATATGATCCCGGATGCACAGCACCTCTCGTACGATCCCAAATAGCGGAGATTCCAATTGCGTTATCTGAGTAAGTTGTACCACCGCTACCGGCTAAATGGTATCTATCGCCAGTGCAATCAGGGGTCGCATATACAATTTCTGCATTTTGAAAGATTCCGCCGCTGCTAGTTGAATAAGAGACGCTCGAACCATTAATGGTGACAGTCAAACTTTGATCAGAAACCCCTAGCACCGTTCCAATTAAATTGTTATTTGCATCGTAAGCTTTTTGGGTAACAGTTTGAACTACAGTCGTATTGTTTCCTGCTGGTCCTTGTGGGCCAGTTGGTCCAACTGGACCCGGCGGACCTGCAATACCCATTTCCCCTTTTGCTCCTTGTAGGCCAGGAATTCCTTGAGGTCCAACTGTTCCTGCTTCTCCCTGTGGGCCAGGAATTCCTTGAGGTCCGATTTTGTTCCAACTAATTGGTCTTTCAGAAGAAGAACACTTTGTAGCTATTCTCAAAAGTCCAGTTTTCTTATTCACGCAACCAGTAATTTCATTTGAATTACTTGAAGCAAAGTAAATGTTTGTAGAAATCAATGTAAGAAATGCAAGCGCTAAGGCAGAAATCGCAATTGATCTCGTAGAAAACTTGTGGAATTTCACTCTTCAATCCTACATAATTTGAGTGACAAGTGGTATTCCTTTTGGGAGGTACAACTACTTCTTCACCTTGTAACCACTCGGGCACTTAGGCTTGCTAATATCAACTTTGCCTTTACAACTAGTGGTTTTGAACAAAGTTCCCGATGACACGGAATATGTACCACCCCCGTCGCAAGGGAATACAAGATTTTGCGCAACTGCTTGGTTCGGATTGAATAAAAATGCAGATATCAGTATTAGAAATATCCCGAAGCCCCGCATGATTGAACTCTAATCCATCTTTCTAGCGGGTCAGCCCCATAAGACAAAATTGTTTCAAGTTTGCTTCGAATTTATCTTTGGGTGCATAAGATTCCAAAGCCGAGTATGTTCGATTTGAGATCTCGTTAAGCCAAGATTCGAGGTCTGCATCTTCCGTGGGAAAAGACACCTCATACTGAGCCAGTTCACTTTCCTCAGAAAATTGAACAAACTCCTGTGAAACTTTGTCCGAATCCTGCGCAAATAATTCGATCATCTCCGTTTGTAAAAAGTCAGCGCTAAGGACGCCAAACTCGTCATCGAAAATCTCGATGCTGACAGGGTTAACTTCTTGGTCAGCGTCAATCCAAATAGCCAGTTTTCCGATTTCCATTTGTTTTGCGCAAACAAGAAATGTTAAGTCCATTAACTCTTCACTACCAAATGACGATTCTCCAGATACAAAAGCTCTTAGATAAGTTAGTGCTTCCCACTCCATAATTACTCCTTGTCCTTAAATCACTTAGCCAATTTAGTCAAAATATCTAGTGCAGACCTATCAAGTCATAAATTTAGCAATGGGGGGTCTGCTTGATTCGGTTGTCCCATGGTAGAAGCAGAGGAGACTCATCGCCTTGAAATCCGGGCTGGTATGTATGCATTTGTGCATGTATTGTTAATGCGAACTCTTGAGTTCGATCCCTCAAGATGGGATGATTTACACGCAAATTGGTGCCCCCGGTCGGACTCGAACCGACACTGGAAGGATTTTAAGTCCTCTGTCTCTGCCATTGGACTACGGGGGCCACAAGCAAGTTCTGCGGAAGTTTACTTGATGAGGGGCTTTTGTAGAAACTGAGCCTAGTAAGGGCAAATATGGCGGTTACGATAAAGCCATGGACCATAACGAAATTCTTTCGAAGTATCACTCGGCTGCGATTTCATTTGTTGAAGAAGGTAAGAAGATTTCAGCAGATGCTCTTAATCGATCAAAGAATGGCGAATGGTCTGCAGCATTTGTTATTCATCATATTGCAGATGCTGAGATTCAATTCGGTGTCAGATATGCAAACGCTTTATGTGAAGACAATCCAACAATTGTTCCCTTTGATGAAGAAAAGTTTCCAACTGGATTGCAGTATGACAAGCGCTCAGTAGCTGTTTCACTTGATTCTTTAGCAGCATCACATGCAATGAATTATGAGATCTTGATGAATTCCTCTGATGCTGATTGGAGCCGAATCTCT
>JBIIZP010000149.1:0-2607 GCA_044346215.1 Candidatus Planktophila sp. | reverse complement strand
GGTCGTTTGATTGATCTGCTTAATAAGGGTGAAGTCCAATTAGATCAGTTACAAATTACTGTCCTAGATGAAGCAGATCAGATGGCTGACATGGGTTTCTTACCTGTTGTTAAAGAAATTCTTGACCAGGCAAAGCTTGATGGTCAACGTCTTCTTTTCTCTGCAACTCTAGATCGTGGTGTTGATTCACTGGTTCGTCAGTACTTGAAGAATCCAAAGACTCACTCGCTACAAAATGACCGTGCATCTGTTTCAACAATGGAGCACTATGTCTTGGTTATGAATCCAACTGATAAAGATGACATCACAAATCAGGTGGCGGCTCGTAACGGTAAGACAATCTTGTTCGTAAAGACCCAGCGCGGTGCAGATCGTTTAGCTGACAAGCTTGCTCATGCAGGTGTTCCAGTTGGTGCATTGCACGGTGGAAAGTCACAGGCTGTTCGAACACGCACATTGGCGCTCTTCAAGGAGACTCCAAATGCTGCGTTGGTGGCAACAGATGTTGCAGCACGCGGAATCCACGTAGATGGAATTTCACTCGTTGTACACGTTGATGCACCAACAGATCACAAGGATTATCTACACCGTGCAGGTCGTACTGCCCGTGCAGGTGAGGCCGGAACTGTTGTAACTCTTGCAACTACACGTCAGCAAAAGTCGATCGGTGGACTTACACAACGTGCGGGTGTCACCCCAAAGTTTGTTGGAGTTACACCCCTCAGCACAGAGCTAATGAAGATTACGGGTGCACAGGAGCCATCAGGTATTCCTTACATCGTTCCAATCGTTGAAAAATCAGTACGTAGTGGGGGAAAGCGTCCACGTCCTAACTCAAGCCAACGTCGCCGTCGCCCTCGTTAAAACTTCCGTTAATTGATAGGTTTCGCGTTATGACAAACGCGAATCCATTTGCCCAAAGAAGCACTCTTGAATACGAGCTACCTCCATTTGCTCAGATTAAAGAGGAGCATTATCTGCCCGCCTTTTACGAAGGCTGCAAAGAGCATTTAGCAGAAGTTCAAGCAATCTTGGATACATCAGGTGCTGCAACATTTGAGAACACAATTGTTGCTCTTGAAAAGAGCGGACAGTACCTAGGTCGCATGTTGCGTGTTTTCTATAACAAATCATCCAGCGATACCAACGATGCATTAAATGACATTGAAAAAGAAGTCGCGCCAAAGCTAGCTGCACATCAAGATGCAATTAATTTGAATCCTGTGCTCTTTAAGCGCATTAAGGATCTTTACGATTCTCGCGAATCTTTAGGATTAAATTCCGAAGATGCATGGTTACTTGAGCGCTATTACAAAGACTTGATTCATGAAGGTGCGCATCTAACCGATGTTCAACGCGCACGTCTCAAGGAGCTAAATGAAGAACTTTCATCCCTTGAAACTCTCTTCTCAAAGAATGTTCTAGCAGATACCAATGATTTAGCTATTTTAGTTGATTCAGTAGAAGAGCTAGATGGTTTAAGCGATAATCAAATTGCTTCCGCTGCTGCTGCCGCAAAAGATCGTGGGCATGAGGGTAAGTGGCTTATTGGAATGGTGAACTTCACCGGTAACCCTGTTCTGGACTCACTTACAAATCGTGAACTTCGCGATAAGATCATGCAAGCCTCATTGCTCAAGGCCAACCGCGCTAACGAAAATGACAATAAGCCAGTTCTGCTTAAGATGGTAAAGCTGCGTGCAGAACGTGCAAGGTTGTTTGGCAAGGAAACCCATGCAGAACATGTGATTGCTGTTCAGACCGCCGAACACCCAGACAATGTTCATGCAATGCTACGCAAGATTGCACCAGCAGCAGTACGTAATGCTCAAGCAGAGGCAGATGATCTGAAGAAGTCTGCAGGTACTGAGATAAACAGTTGGGACTGGGGTTATTACACTGAAAAAGTTCGTTTAGAGAAGTACAACATTGATACTTCAAAGATGCGCCCTTATTTTGAGTTAGAACGTGTGCTACATGATGGAGTTTTCTTTGCAGCAAACAAGTTGTTTGGAGTTACTTTCAAAGAGCGTCCAGACCTAGTTACTTACCACCCAGAAGCACGTGCGTTTGAAATCAACCATGAAGATGGAACTAAAGTTGGTCTGTTTATTGGTGACTTCTACACCCGTGATTCAAAGCGTGGTGGAGCTTGGATGAACAACCTTGTTGATCAGAACTTTTTGTTAAATCAACTTCCGGTTGTTGTAAACAACTTAAACATTCCAAAGCCTCCTGCAGGCAAGCCAACACTGCTTACATTTGAAGAGACAACAACTTTGTTCCACGAATTTGGGCATGCGATACACGGTTTCTTATCCCAAGTGAAATATCCACGTGTTTCAGGAACAAGTGTTCAACGTGACTTTGTTGAATTCCCTTCACAGGTCAATGAGATGTGGATCTTGTGGCCAGAGGTGGTAGAAAACTATGCACGTCACTATGAAACTGGTGAGAAGTTGCCACAAGAGTGGATCGATAACCTTGATGCTGCCAGAACATTCAATGAGGGCCATGCAACTACTAGTTATTTAGCGGCTGCAACACTTGATCTAGCATGGCATTCGCTGAACGTTGAAGAAGCAGCGAAGGTCACTGATGTTGTTG
>JBIIZP010000134.1:0-2613 GCA_044346215.1 Candidatus Planktophila sp. | reverse complement strand
TTGAGGTTGAGGATTTCAAACGCGGGGTGGGTTCAGCTTTTCATCTTGGCTATGGATGCACAGGTGGTAAGGATGCGAGTTCATTAATTTACGATGGTTCGCCTTACCGAGTTGATGGAATTATTGGTACTACTAGAACATACCCACACTTTTTGTTAAAGGAGCGCTTTTTGGTTATTGACTACCCCACTGGTACTTCATTATGCCCAGGTGATTCCGGTAGTCCATTACTGATGCAAAAAGGTGACGAGATTCTTTACCTAGGAACTATTTTCGCAGGTGGAGGTTGGCAAGAGGTAACTGGAAATCGAAATGCCAGAGGTGGCGAAGGTTCGGTAACTGTTTTTTGGCCTTTCCAAAGCAAACTAGATTCAGAGTTAGCCCAGTTTCTCGAAAATGAAAAGTTAGTTATCGAAAAGAAAGCCGCAGAACTGCGAGCAAAGCAGGAAGCGGAGTTGAAGATATTACGGGAACGCGAAACTGCGATTCTTGAAAACATCTTTTACAAAGATGTTTCTGGGTGCCATGCAAGGGGCATCAATGCAGAGTTACAAATTTTAATTGATGGGGTTTGGAAGGCGCTAGCTGTAGCCAAGGGATGGGACGACGCCACTAGTTGTCCGACTACTCACCCTGTGCAGCCTTGGACGATCGCCGAGAGTGAACTACCAAACCAGCTCCGTTGGCGTTTTTGGTCTGTAGGTCAATTTGATGTTTATGGAACCCAATTTCAATCACAACTGAGCACAAAAGCTAAAGCTGCTGCAGATCTCAAGGCGAAGCAAGAAGCAGAGGCAAAGGCTGCAGCAGCGAAGGTTGCGGCCACAAAGAGAACCACAATCACCTGCACTAAAGGAAAACTCACCAAGAAGGTGACCGCCGTGAAGCCAAAGTGTCCTGCTGGCTACAAGCTGAAGAGGGTTTCCTAGACACAATCAACGCGTTGAATGCCACTTAGAATTGACTCATTTCGTATTAGTATCTCTCATGACCTCAATTGCCATAGTCGGTGCAGGTTGGCGCGCAGATTTCTACATCCGTATTGCTCAATTAATGCCTGAAAGATTTGAAATCATAGGTGTAGTTGCTCGTACAGAAGAAGCTCGTAATGGATTAGAACAAAAATATGGCGTGAAGACATTTTCTTCTATAGGCCAATTGCTTAGCTTTAAGAAACCAGATTATGCCGTTAGCAGTGTTTCGTGGGCTTCGAATCCCGGCGTTGTTGAAGAATTAGTTTCTGCTGGTGTTTACGTTCTCTGTGAAACTCCACCGGCACCAACAGTTGAGGCGCTGCAAAAAATGTGGAGCGCCGTTGGCTCATCAGGGATGGTTCAAGTTGCCGAGCAGTACTTAAATCTGCCGGGACATTCAGCGCGGTTATCTTTGGCTCGATCTGGTGTTATAGGTGAAGTAAGTTCGGTTGAGCTTTCTTCAACACACGGGTATCACGCAGTCTCGATAATGCGTGGTTTTTTGCAATCTGGATTTGAACCAACCACAGTCATGACTCAACAATTTCAAGCACCGCTTGTAAATCCGCTGGTGCGAAATGGTTGGAACAGTGACCTGAACCCCCAGATCGCAAAAACAACAATCTCGTTAATTGACTTTGGTGGGGGTAGATCCGGTATATATAACTTTGTTGATAACCAATGGCATAACCAGCTTCGCCATCGAAGAATTGTTGTGCGCGGCAGCAAAGGTGAAATCGTTGATGATTCGGTGAAACGCCTGATTGATGGACCTGCAATAACGAGTTCTAGAATTGAGCGAATGCAGTTGGGCTACGACTTGAATCTAGCCGGCTACGACACAGAGCATCTTTCATTCGATGGTGCAGTTGTTTTCACAAACCCATTTAAAGGTCTTCGGTTTATGGATGAGGAAATTGCAATTGCCCAACTGATGGTGCAAATGGCTGATTGGATTGCAGGAAGTGCCGAAGCACCATATCCACTGAATGAGGGATGCCAAGACCAACTGGTTTCACTTGCGATGGATGAATCGATTGCTTCTGGAAGAAGCATTACGACTCAAAAGCAGGATTGGGCTAGCTAATCTTTACTTTAGATCAAAGCGATCAGCGTTCATCACCTTGGTCCAGGCAGCAACAAAGTCTTTAACAAACTTTTCCTTGTTATCGTTTTGTGCATAGACCTCGGAGTATGAGCGAAGAATCGAGTTAGAACCAAAGACCAGATCTACGCGGGTAGCGGTCCAATCAACAGCACCGGTCTTGCGATCACGGATGTTGTAAAGGTTCTCCCCCGCTGGCTCCCATGTGTACTTCATGTCTGTCAGGTTTACGAAGAAGTCTGTTGAAAGTGTTCCAACATTCTTGGTAAACACACCGTGTGATGAGCCTCCATGGTTTGTGCCAAGCACGCGCATACCACCAAGTAGGACCGTCATTTCTGGAGCTGTTAGGCCCATCAACTGAGCTCTGTCCAGTAGCAACTCTTCCGGTGTAACTGCATATTCTTTCTTAACCCAGTTGCGGAAACCATCGTGAATTGGTTCTAGCACGGCGTAGCTTGCAACATCTGTTTGTGCTTGTGTTGCATCACCGCGTCCTGGAGCAAACGGAACAGAGACATTGACGCCAGCAGC
>JBIIZP010000147.1:0-2683 GCA_044346215.1 Candidatus Planktophila sp. | reverse complement strand
AAGGAGTTTTGGTTGAAGCTTGGGGCGCTGGTGGCGGCGGAACCTTTGTTTACTATGGCGATCCATCAGGTGGTGCCGGCGGTTATTCAAAAGCAAAAATAAATACAGTAACCGCTGGCGATGTGTTTACAGTAATTGTTGGTCAAGGCGGTTTAGTCAGGGATACAACAAATAAATTTGGCGGCGGTGGTGCGGCTGGCGCTGCATCCGGTGCGAACTTGGGCTCTAGCGGTGGCGGATATTCGGGAATTTTTTCTGGTAGTGGAACTTCAACACCAATTTTGATTTCTGGTGGTGGTGGCGGTGGATCACCCGGCACTGATGGAACTGGTACACCCGGCGGTGGTGGTGGGGCAAACCAAAGTGGTGGCCAATCCACAGCAGCCAATGCAACTCTTGCAGGCGGTCGCGGCGGAACTACTTCCGCTGGCGGCGCAGGTGGAACTTCAAATAATTGCACAACTGCGGGCAGCTCACTTCAGGGCGGAAACGGTTGTGCAATTACCGGAGCAGAAGGCGGCGGCGGCGGTGGTGGTGGTTACTTTGGTGGCGGTGGTGGTGCTTATCAAACTTCAACTTCTGGCATCAACGGTGGTGGCGGTGGTGGTTCAGGTTTCTTAAATACAACTCTGGCGACATTGATCGCAGCGGTAAAAGGCCCAGATGGAGTTTTCGGAAACTTCGCATTTTCAGATAGAACGAGCCCGAACTACACACTCAATGCAGGTCGCGGCGGCATGCCAAATACAAATACAGCTGCAGATAACACTGGTGGAAATGGATTAATCACTATTCAATGGAGTTCACCAACTGTTGAGTCACCTGTTTCAGCCAACACCGGAAACTTAGTTAGAACTGGTTATAGATTTGCAGGATGGAATACCGCAGCAAATGGAAATGGAACAAGCGTTGCTCCCGGTGCTGCTTTTCCATCTACAGTTTCAGCAACACTATTTGCTGCCTGGGAACCAGATAACAGTGGCTTAACACCAAGCTTTAATACAAACACAACATCGCCAATAGGAGTATTAGCAAATACTGCCTATGTAATTAACAATGTTTATGCAGATAACGCAAATGATTTAGTACTTTCTCAGTACGCCGATAGAATTCAAATCATTGCAACTGTTCCCTCAGGAACTTTAGCGATTACGACGACAACAAACTTAACTCTTCCAGTTGGTTATCAGAGCGCATTAAATACAGCTGCTGGCACCATTTCATTTGTTGGAAATCTTGCAGCAATAAATGCAGCGCTCGCAACTTTAAAATACACGGCCGCTGCCACTGCTGTTAGCACCACGATTACGATCACTGCATCCTATGCAGGCATCAATGGTGATTATCGTTATAACGCTGCAACCGGTAACTACTACTGGCGTGGTGGGACACCAGTTGTTCGCCAAGCCGCATTAGATCCAACTACTGCATCAAATAATTGCGGAGTTAAATTCAATGGTATGTGTGGCTACATGACCATCCCTAATAATGCTGCTGAATCTTTATACATTGTGCAAAAGCTGGGCATAGGTTGGATTGGTATAACTAAGCCAAACCATCCAACCCTGGTATATGTGGCAAATGCACCATCTGCAGCGCCATTTACTTTCTGGTCAAGCGGTGAAGGTGGACTTAGCAATGAACCAAATATCGGCATCAGATTTTCGGACGGCAAATGGGCAGATTTAAGTACGCAGACTGAAAACCCAATTTACGAATTTGGCGGCAAAGGTGAAACTCCAATATTTGGAGTATTAACTCGCACAATTACGATCGGTGCACTTGCAACTACTGGTACACCAACTCTTGATTCAGCTTCAGACACCGGAACGTCGAGCACAGACAAAATTACAAGAGACAACACCCCAACAGTTAATATTGGTGGATTAACTGTTGGCGCGACAATCACATTAACTGCGACTCCTGCATCAGGTCCAGCAGTAACCTGCACTTTTGTTGCCACGACTACGACTAGTTCATGCACATTCCCAACGATGAATGACGGCACATATTCGATCACTGCAAGGCAATCACTGGGTGGAGCAACAACGGCGGCTTCGACGGCATTGTCTAATGTCGTAATTGATGCAACCCGCCCAACGGTGACTTTGACTTCTTCTCAAATAGTTTCTGGTGGAAATAGAACAGCAACTCAAGCAGCTCCGGCAGTAACTAATCAAATAACTATTACTTTCAGCGAGACCATCAGCGGCTTGCTTATCTCTGAAATTACTAAGAACATCGAATCTACGGGTTGGGTCATTACACAAACTGCATTTACCACTGCCCCCTTCTCTTCTAATGTTTTCACGGTCACCAACGCCAATGGTGCAGGAGGAGTTCCTGGAATAATCCGACTTTCAGTTTTAGAGGGTGTTGCCAGCGATGTCGCAGGTAATACCAATACCGCAACAGCAAATGATTTTGTGATCAATACTTTGATCCAATTGACTTTGACCAATGAATACGATCCTTGCTGCATTATTGGCGGAAACAATGAACTTATTGCCCAAACAACACCAGGTGGGGCAATTACATTGCCAGGCCAAGGAACTCTAACTCGTGCAGGACATACATTTGCCGGTTGGTCTTTATCTAGAACAGGCGGCAATGGCACAGTTCTTGGAGCTACATTCACGCCAACGGTTCCAGCAAAGCTTTTCTCATCATGGATTCCTCAGGT
>JBIIZP010000133.1:0-2701 GCA_044346215.1 Candidatus Planktophila sp. | reverse complement strand
CATGGATCGGTTGTTTCCTACGATGTTTCAGTTGGAAAAGCAGCAATCGTAGAAGGCACAGTCTTGATGCCTAATGTGCGCATTGGTGAGAAAGCAATTATCCGTAAGGCTATTTTGGATAAGAGTGTTGTTGTAGATCCAGGTGCACAAATCGGAGTAGATCTAGAACGCGATCGTCAGCGCTTTACTGTTAGCGATGGCGGAATCGTGATTGTTGGTAAGGGCGTTCGCGTTACTATCTAATTACCAGTTTTCTGTACGGCTCTTTAATTCTTTGTACTTAACCATAACTTCAGGTGTTGCGGCGCTGTTGTGATGTGTCACTTCTCCTAAATCCCAAGTCGGCATGTTTCCAAGTAGCGCCCAAGCTGCTTGTTTCGTAGCACCATCGGCAACATATTCACCTGCTGGTGGAACCAAAACTTCGCGGCCAAATAACGCACTTGCTATAACTGGTACTGCAGGATTCTTGGCAGCTCCACCGATAAGAAGAATTCGATTAACTCCGACGCCTAATGCAACAAGTGAATCAACAGCATCTGCAAGACCGGCCAGCATTCCTTCGACCATTGCACGTGCAATATCTTCAGGGTTTGAATTGTTCAGGTTCATTCCTGCAAATACACCTGTTGCCTTGGGGCGATTAGGTGTTCGCTCACCTTCAAAGTAAGGCAACAAGGTCAAACCATTAGCACCAGGTTTTGCAGCTAAGGCAAGTTGTGCCACCTCATCATGTGTCTTTCCAAGAATGCGACAAGCTGCATCAAGAATGCGTGCAGCGTTTAATGTACAGACAAGCGGTAGATAGCGACCAGTTGCATCAGCAAAACCTGCAACTGCACCCGATGGATCATGCGTCGGGGTTTCAGAAACTGCAAATGCTGTGCCACTTGTTCCTAATGAAACAACAACATCGCCGGGTTGTGCCTGTATTCCCAAAGCCGCTCCAGCGTTATCGCCAGCACCTGCAGCAATTGGAATACCAGAAAGGGTTGTTCCACCAAATTGTGATGGTTCAATTATTCGCGGAAGCGTGAAATTCTGATCATGACGAAGAGCTAAACGCACAATCTCATCTCGGTAATGCGAAGTGCTGGGATCAAAGTAACCAGTTCCAGATGCATCGCTACGATCGGTAAACAACTTTGTTAAATCCTTACCGCCTTGCAACTGCCATGACAGCCAATCGTGGGGCAGCGCAATGGATGCAACACGTGATGCATTCTGTGGTTCGTGATCTGCCATCCAGCGCACTTTGGACGCGGTAAAGGATGCAACTAATTTTGAGCCAACTTTTCGCGCAATGACATGGTCTCCACCAACTTCGCGGTTGAGATCTTCAGCTTCCTTTGCGGAGCGGGTGTCATTCCATAAAAGTGCAGGACGAACTACTTCGCCATCAGAATCTAATGCGACCATTCCATGTTGTTGTCCTGCAATAGAAATTGCTTCGACATCATCTAATCCACCAGCATCCTTAAAAGCTGCATGAATTGCGTTGAGCCAATGTGCAGGATCGACTTCGGTGCCGTCGGGGTGGGAGGCGCGTGCCTGTCGCACTAGTTCACCCGTGTGAGCATCACGAATAACAACCTTCACAGATTGTGTTGAGGAATCCACGCCGGCGATAAGTTGTCGATTAGCCATGGGGCAAGGCTAGACTGTGCCAGTCAGCGTTGACCACAGGTGGCGGAAAGTAATTGAGCCACACAATCAAACAATAAAATTGTTGGAGTAAATCATGCGTATTGGTGTCCTCACTGGCGGCGGAGATTGCCCTGGTCTTAACGCGGTTATCCGCGCCGTAGTTCGTAAAGGTGTTAAAGAGTACGGTCACGAGTTTGTTGGTTTCCGTGATGGTTGGAAGGGACCTCTAGAAGGTCTAACAATGCCTTTGAACATCGAAGTAACTCGCGGCATTTTGCCTCGCGGTGGAACCATTCTTGGTTCATCACGTACAAACCCTTTCAAGATCGAGGGCGGCGTAGAAAAGATTAAGGAAAACCTTGAGAAGGCTGGCATCGATGCGTTGATCGCAATCGGTGGCGAAGACACTCTTGGTGTTGCAACAAAGCTCGACGCGCTAGGCGTCAAGGTCATCGGTGTTCCAAAGACAATCGATAATGACCTGAACAACACTGATTACACATTTGGTTTTGATACCTCTGTAAACATTGCAGTTGAAGCAATTGACCGTCTGCACACAACTGCAGAATCACACCACCGCGCCTTGATCGTTGAAGTTATGGGCCGTCACGCAGGTTGGATTGCACTTCACTCAGGTCTTGCAGGTGGTGCAACATGTATTTTGATCCCAGAGCAAAAGTTCTCTGTTGAAAAAGTTTGCGAATGGGTCGAATCACGCTTTAAGTCTCACTATGCACCAATCATCGTTATTGCCGAAGGTGCAATTCCTCAAGATGGCGACATGGTTGTTAAGGATCAGACCCTTGACTCATTTGGCCATGTAAAGCTTTCAGGTATTGGTGATTGGCTAGCTGGCCAGATTGAAGAGAGAACAGGTAAGGAAGCTCGTACATCTGTATTGGGTCACATCCAACGTGGTGGAACTCCAACAGCATTTGACCGCGTTCTTGCTACTCGCTTTGGTCTACATGCGATCACTGCAGCTCACGAAGGTGACTGGGGCAAGATGGTTGCTCTACACGGCACAAATATCGCTCGTGTTCCGTTGGCATCT
>JBIIZP010000131.1:0-2710 GCA_044346215.1 Candidatus Planktophila sp. | reverse complement strand
ATCTGAAATTATTTGATTGCCATTTGTGGCCTCCCGTAAGGCCGAAGTTGCAAAAGCCAAAATTTCATCGGTTGCATTTTCATTTGCATGCGTTACCGCTTCAGATATGGCTGAATTCAGTAGAGCAATGCCAGTCGATGAAATTTCACCGGTGGCAGTCAGATAATCTGTCAGCCGAAGCTCTACTTTGTAGTTTGTAGCTGGCTCTGGACGCGCTCCGGGGTGGGCATCCATGACTTGAAGATGTATCGTATTTGACCCAACATCTAGAACACCCAATCGCATTGCGCCAACCTATCGCTGAGAGCCACAAATCCTTTGGATTTTAAGTTTTGGCCTATGCCTGCCATAATTGCGGCTGCTGTATTCGAGGTAACTCGAAAAGCAGGCCTCTCTAGCTCAGTGGTAGAGCAGCGCACTTGTAATGCGCAGGTCGTCAGTTCAATCCTGACGGGGGGCTCTGGTTAATTCTTCGGTTTGGCACCATCGTTACTGGATAACTCAAATCCTCAAGAAACTGCACCATGAGTGCGTTGAACAGTTCAGGTTTTTCCTTAACTAATGCATGAGATGTACCAGGAAGAACGGCAAGTTGGCCTAAAGGCAAAGCTTCATACAACTCTTGCGTGTGCTTCAGAGTCACCATGTCATCATCACCTGAGACAACAAGTACGGGACACTGAATTTCTGACAACTGCTTCTTTGAAATGTCAGGCTCGGTCGCCCAAATTTTAAACATGCGAGTTACCTTTTCGAGCAAGGTATGTGGCGCATCAGGTGAAACTAGGGTGTATTCAGCTAAATCTTCTTCTGAAACCGATGGTTCGCCCATTTCATAATCAACACCTGAATAATGAAAGTTGCCACCGATGGAAACAATTGACTTGACTAAATCTGGGCGCTGAATAGCAACTAACAATGCGATAACTGCGCCATCCGAATAACCGACCAAGTGCGCAGGCTCTTGCACAATACTTTCAAGATATGCAATCGCTTCACGGGTTTGGTACTCAAAGTGCAAACTTCCGGGACGGTCTGCGGTAGAACCATGTGCGGTGCGATCGTAGGCAAAGACATGAAAATTATCTTCAAGTGCCGGGACCAATAAGTAATCCCAACTAGAAGTTTTGCTTAAACCGCCATGAAGTAAAACAACGGCTTCGCCATCGTTATCCCATTCGTAGCAGTAAAGATCATGCCCATCGACCTTTAAATATTCAGGCATTACTGCGAATCCATAATGTGACGGTTTCCGCGATCGAAAGTTAAATAGTTATAGGTCCAATCAGCCATAGTGCCGATCTTGTTGCGTCCACCTAATAGATAAAACAGATGTAGCCACAACCACGCATACCAAGCCGGAATTCCAGTCATTCGAAGGCTTTTCACTTCGACGATTGCTTTATGACGACCGATTGTTGCCATAGAACCTTTATCGATGTACTTGAAAGGCTTTAATTCCGCTCCTGCTGCAAGGTCCTTGATCTGTTTTGCAACATGTCGACCCTGTTGCATCGCAACGGGTGCAACCATCGGCAACATACGGCCATTTTCTCCAATAAATCCTGCGATATCACCAATTGCAAAGATATGAGGATAATTCTTAACCTGCAAAGTATTTTGAACATCAATGCGGGTATTAACCAATGGCAAATTCAATTGTGCACCAGCTGGCTCACCTTTAACGCCTGCTGCCCAGATTGTTACTTCGGATGGGATCTTGCTTCCATCGCTGACTTCAATGATGCGTGGCTTAATTTCTTTAACAGCTGTATTTAAGTGCACTGTCACGCCAAGTTTTTCGAGATCTTTTTTACCACGAGCAGAAAGCTTCTCGGAAAACATCGGCAAGATTCGGGGACCGGCTTCAATTAAATTAATCTTGATGTGTGCTGCTGCATGTGCTTGATCATGCTTCAGAGGGCCACGAACAAGTTCGGCGAAAGCTCCAGCCATTTCAACGCCAGTTGGTCCACCACCAACTACTGAAATTGAAAAAAGTGTTTCATCTTCAAAACGGCATAGATCCTCAAATCGTCGCAAAACTTCAGCACGGATTGCTAGTGCTTCATGGACGCTCTTCATTCCTAATGCATGTTCAGTTACTCCAGGAATACCAAAGTCGGCTGTTGCTGATCCCAGAGCTACAACTAGATAATCAAAATCTAAAACCTCGCTGCTATCTAACTTTACATTCTTGTTTTTGTGGTCAACAGATATCGGAGTTCCCATTCGAAACTGAATACCAGTTTTGCGCAAAGCGCCACGGATTGGGTGAGCAACGTGATCTGCAGCTAACCCGGCGGTAGACACCTGATACAACAAGGGCAAGAAAGTTTGAAAGTTGTGGCGATCAACCACAGTGACATCGGCAAAATCGGCCATCTTGCGTGCTGCGGTTAGTCCGCCAAAGCCGGCACCCAAAATTACTACGCGGGGCTTTTGAGATGTCTTTTGCATGGGTTAAGTCTAGGCTTGCCAGCATGAACCCGCATAATGGAGATCGTAAGTATTTGGTCACAGGGGCATCTGGGTATGTCGGTGGTCGACTAGTTCGAGCACTTATTGACGATAAAGAAGATGTTCGAATTTTGGTGCGTGATAAGAACAAAATCATGGGTCAGCCTTGGGCACCTTTAGTTGATATCTGCGAGGGAAGTGCGGAAAATTTCACTGACCTACAAATGGCGCTGGAAGGTATTCACACAGC
>JBIIZP010000132.1:0-2710 GCA_044346215.1 Candidatus Planktophila sp. | reverse complement strand
AACCCTTCATATGAGCAAGTGTGTACCGGAGTTACTGGACATGCCGAAATGGTGAGAGTTGTCTTTGATCCAAGCAAAGTTTCTTATCTTCGTTTGCTGCAAGAGTTCTGGACGATGCATGATCCAACATCTTTGAATCAACAAGGCGGCGATATTGGAACCCAATATCGCAGTGCTATTTTCACAACAACACATGAGCAGATGCAGGTTGCGCTCGCCTCATGTCAAAGTTATCAAGAGGTCTTAACTAAAGCTGGCATGGATCGAATTTGCACAGAGATTCTAAGTGCCGAGGGAATCGAGTACTACCTTGCCGAGGAGTATCACCAAAAGTACTTACTAAAGAATCCAAATGGTTACGACTGTCATTCAAGCACAGGTGTTCCTTACCCAGAAACGGTTGCATAGATCATGAGCGAAAAAGAGTATCCAGTAAAAATCGATGAAGCCGAACTTGCAAAGCGTGTGGACCCGTTGTCGTATGCCGTCTTACGTAATGCTGCAACCGAAACAGCTTTCACGGGTGAATACACCGAGACTGAGACCATTGGTGTTTATAAGTGCAAAGCGTGCGATGCAGAATTATTCAAGAGCGATTCCAAGTTTCATTCTGGGTGCGGATGGCCATCCTTTTATCAACCATCAGCAGGGGATGCGGTTGAACTCATTGAAGATCGTTCCCTAGCTCCACGTATTCGTACCGAGGTGCGTTGTGCTGCATGTGGATCTCACTTGGGACATGTTTTCGAGGGCGAGGGGTACGCGGTTCCTACAGATCAACGCTGGTGTATTAACTCTGTTGCGCTAGTTCTACAAGAAAATCAGTAATCAAGTCCTCTAGTTTCATGCACCGCCTGATAGCAGTACCACGCAAAGACACTTCTATACGGGCGTAATTTTTCACCCTTAACATCTAAAGCTTTTGCAGTTGTTTCTTCTTTTGTCTTGTGAATGATGTCCCAACCGCGGCGTACTGCTAAATCTCCCGTTGGCCATACATCAAGTCGTCCAAGTTGAAACATCATAAACATCTCGACAGTCCAACGCCCAACGCCCCAGATTGAGGTTAAAGCATCAAATATTTCTTGATCATCATGAATCTGGTCTATTTCATTAATGGGAATTGATTTATCAAGGGCTGCGGTAGCAATTCCTTTAATGGTTCGTGACTTTGCGCCCGAGACCCCAATATCTCGCAACTGCTCATCACTAAGTTTTACTACTTTTCGGGGAGTTACAGCACCCTTGCATTGCTTTACAAGCCGCTCATGAATCGTGGCCGCTGCTTTAGTTGCAAGTTGTTGTGAAATAACCGAACTTACAAGTGATTCGAAGTGAGTTTCTGAAGGTTCGCTTCGACCAAGTGTGCATAAAGGTCGACGCTCGATCAGGGGAGCAAATTTTGGATCAATCTGAGCAACCTCAGTAACTATTCGACGCATCTTCTGCGCAGAGTGAACCGCCATGAGTTACAAAGAAAAAGTTGGGTACTCGTCTGTGACTAGCAAAAAGGCGTAGCCGACTACTCGATTCCAGTATGCAATTGTTCCAACAACGCCTTCTGCGCAGACTTCTGGATAATTACCTGTAAACAAAATACTGAACCAGCCAAGGAGTGTCAGTAATGCTGCGTAGATGATGTAAACAACGCCGACAAGGTACAAAGGCAAGGCGAGCAGCCACTTAATCAATGGCAGCCAACGGTTAAGCTGCTTGGCATCGACTTCTGGGAAGGTCACGCTTACAACATCATTTTCTTCAATTGATGGATATTGATCTGACAGCAAAAGCAGGTAGACATCAACACGTGTCTGTAGCGATAAAACCGCTTCATTGAAAGCCAATACATAACTTGGGTATACCTGGCGGACGACTATTGCCAAAGCTGCGGGTAGCGCAAGCAACCCAACAAAGATTGCTGAACCATCGTCGGAAAACAAAGTCGAAGGTGCAAATGAAGATATGAAGATGAAGGCCGGAACGACAAGGATGATCCGGAAAAAGGCGGTCAGGCGATTTCGCTCGGTAAGGGATACATCGATCTGTGTTTCAACTTGGTTGCTCATGCCCAGCAATCTACCCCTGTTTGATGGGCGGTATTGCTAATTACAGCCACTTTGCCGTACTTTTGCAGTTCTTGCAGGCGCGCTTGCAGAAAGTGTTGCAGAGTTTCAACCGGTGGAGGTGAAGAGATGGCAGGCATCAAAGAGGTTGCAGAAGAAGCTGGCGTTTCTACCGCCACTGTTTCACGAGCACTTCGTGGTCTTCATCATGTCAATCAACAAACGCGCGACAAAATTATCGCCGCTGCAGAAAAGTTGAACTACCCCTTAAACACTGAGCGCCAAGGCGCAACGAGTGGCAGGACTAATTCGGTAGGGGTCGTCGCGCCTTACATCTCTCGTTGGTATTTTTCGCAGGTTATTAGCGGTGCAGAGCAAGCATTGCGCGAAGCCGGAATGGACTTACTTCTCTATAACTTCAGCCAAATGAAGGGTCGTGAGAGGCTTTTCCAACATCAACTTCTGAAGGGCCGCGTCGACGCATTGATCGTTATTTCGCTACCTCCGACAGAAGAAGAATTTGATTCAATGCTTTCACTGGGAATTCCAATTGCACTCGTTGGAATGGAGCATGAAAAGTGCGCATCAATCAAGATTGATGATGTGGCAGGAGCCAGAACCGCCACCCAGCACTTAGTAAATCAAGG
>JBIIZP010000029.1:0-9345 GCA_044346215.1 Candidatus Planktophila sp. | reverse complement strand
ACATTGTTATTCGACCTGAAGAAATCAAACTTGATCGCAATCTATCTGGCGCGCAATCTGTTGGCCGTATTTCAAAGATTGATTACTACGGACATGATGCAATGGTCAGCCTTGAAATTCAGGGACAATCGATCAAGGTACGAATCCCTGGGCCCTTTGATTACGCAGTGGGCGAGGATGTGGCGGTCACGCACGCTGGACCGGTTCGTTTCTTTTCAAACTCAGCTAGTTAACCGACTGGTTCGCCGATTACCAATCCGGCTTGGACGATGTATCTCTTAGGGGCATTGCCAACAAATCTAAAGGGATAGCAGGTACTTAAAGTCAGTATTGCATCCTTTGTTGGAACAATAACGGTGCGATCATTTGCATTGACGATTCGAATTTTGTGTACTTCATAAACAAATGTTCCATAACTGGTACGAACTGTCATGAGGTCGCCGATTTTTAGTTGGCCCAGGTTTCTAAAGACGGAGTCCCTGTGTCCAGCCAAAACCGAGTTATCACTTACTCCGGGTAAAACGCTTCCGACATAATGTCCTGCACCAAGCTTTAACTCTTTGGTTCCAGTTCCTTCAATGATATTAATTGTTTTCTTTATCTTCGGAATCGAGAGTGTTCCGATCACATCGCCCACCTTTGGCTTTGGCAGTACGGTCTTTGGATTGTCCGTAAACGAGGAGCCCAGCTCAGGCAAATAACTGCTACCTGAGCTGGAGTTCATCTGATAGATCGATACCGCTGCAACTGCAACTGTGCTTAGCCCTACGGCAATCACAATTGAAAATACAACCCTGATCCATCTACCAGATCTCCTCATTTCCTGTCCCTCGGAGGATCTCTACTTGCTATTCAGTGCAAATTTGCGAAAGCCAAGGACACCAGCTGCAGTTATCAATGATCCAACTATTAAATAGTTGTACCAAGGTGTTGCTGTATTAGGTAGTAATCCGCCATCTTCTGTAGTCGTTTCTTCCACAACAACATCGGCAATGCCTGCATCATTATGAATTCTGACAATAGTTACTACATCTCCAGCTTGCAGATCAATAAAACCATTGGCAATTCCCTCGTTGTACCAAGAGCCGTAATAGCCATCGACGATAGGAGAACTAACCACATAAGTTCCAGGAGCTACAACAAATGTTGTACCAATATTTCCTGCACCAACAAAGGGGCTTCCTTCAACATCGGTACCCCAGTGCTTCAGGTTAAACATGAAGTCTGTTGGAAACTTAGTTCCTAGATTGTCATTAATCACCCGGCTGAGCACATGGATAGTTCCTGTCTCTACAACGGATGTGGTGGTCACTGGGACCACTGGATCTTCAGCCAAAGCTGGGGACATCGTTAACGATGTCAATGCAATAGCGGTTGCCAATGCAAGGGATTTTGAATATTTAATTATCATTTTACGTACTTCCGATTCTCGGATCTGTACAAGGGAGAAAATCCCCTTTGCAATCTGCACGGTATGCCCTGCGTCGCGACACTTACCGTGATTCATGAGGGTTAGTAGTCAAACGCATATGCCCGAAAATATTGAGCGTGCATCTTTTGGTGCTACCTCTTATGTAACAAATAATTACTGTTTATAATTAAGCTATGCCAAAAGATTCATCGCGTGAATCACACTTCCCCGCTATTGAAAAGCGATACGGAGAAAAGATGGCCTATTGGTTCAAGGTCATGGCAAAACTTGAAGGCAAGAAATACCCGGAACAAATCGCACACTTAAAAGAGAATTATGGCTTTTCTCAAGCCCATGCGAACGCCCTTGTTATGTATAGCCGTGGTTCAGAATCATCTAAGCGCTTTAACACTCCAACAGATTTTTACAAATCAGTAACGCCTGAACAAGCAAAAACAATCAAGGCAATCCTCAAAGCCATCACTACCAAGTTTCCGCAGGTCGAAATCGTCATCGCCTGGAACCAACCGATGGTCAAAGTGGGCAAGGATTACATCTTTGGCCTTTCGGCCTCAAGTAATCACATAGCTATCGCGCCGTGGGATCAAGATGTACATAAATCCTTTGCACCTAAGTTCAAAGAAGGCAAGGCGCTGAAGAAGATCATCCAGCTGCCTAATGACTGGCCAGTAGATGCCAAACTGATTCAAGCGGTTATCAAGGCCAGTCTTTCCAACCTGAAATAACCGCTCGGATGTACCCTTGGATATGACTAAAAAAGAAGAGCCGGAATACACTCGAGTTGAAAAATCAATCCTGCCACTTAAGTATGTAGATCTCATCGAAGATGTCTTTCACGGAATCTTGGCAGTCTCACTTTTGGGTATTGGCATAGGTGCTTTCTATTACAGCATCGAACGTATCTTTACCACAGCGCCGTTTTTCCCTAATGGAATGATCCAGGGTATTAATGACATCTTGTTTATCGTCATCATTCTTGAAATCCTGCGCACCGTTATTTCACGCTTTACTGATGGTGTTTATCAGCTAGATAAGTTTCTTATCATCGGTGTAATCGCTGCGGTTCGACATATTTTGACTGTCGGTGCTTCACTTACTCTTCAAACCGGCAAGAGTGATACCGCCTTTGAAAGAGCGGTTATCGAATTAGGACTTAACGCATTGATTGTGATCGCCTTGGTCTTTGCAATCTTTATGTCCAAGTCGGCACACCGCGCCAGGTAAGAGGCTAGGACTCGAAGTCCCCGCCCCTTCCCGTCAACTTCTTTTTACTTTTACTTGGTCGCTCGTAGGCAATCAGCAACGCTGAAATGATCATCACAAAGACACCTATAACGATGAACTTATCCATTTGTTTAGCCTAGAACTGCCATTACAACTAACGCAAAAACACCGATACCAGGGGCCCAAAATTAGACTCAGAGTCAAGGGTAAGGCGCGAAGGTTAATTCTGCATGGCCAATCGAAAAAGGCTCGCCTACGATTAGGTTATGTCTCGCACAGCAAAGGTGAAAAATGGCTTTGAGCCAAAGATCTGCGTGCGCTGCAACCTGCCCTTTGAATGGCGCAAGAAGTGGGCCAAGAGCTGGACTGAAGTGAAGTACTGCAGCGATCGATGCCGCGAGAACAAATGAAACGGATTATCTATATCCCCTTTGATCATTTACATCGCAAATTCGGTGCACTAAAAGATGCTGATCCCACAACAGATCTGATCGCATTTGTAGAAAGTGCCCGGATGACGATGGGGCGTAATTGGCATAAAGAGCGGCTCTTCTTTTTAATCTCTAGTGCGCGACATTTTGCTGCAACCCTTGAAGATGAAGGCTTTACCGTTGAATACATAAAGGCAGCAACAACAGTTGATGGTTTGAAGTTACTGCAAAAGAAACACAAAGACTTGCCAATAAGCTGCGCTGAACCATCATCCTTTAGACAGTACGAACAATTAAAGGAACACGGCGTCAGCTTTGTAGATAACGATTTCTTCTTGACCCCTCGCCCACTGTTTACCCAATGGGCTTCAGAGCAAAAGACCTATCTGATGGAAAACTTTTACCGCAAACAGCGCACCCGGCTAAACATTTTGATGGAAGGCAAAGATCCAGTCGGTGGAGCGTGGAACTTTGATAAAGAGAACAGACTGCCACCGCCTAAGAAATATGAGGGTCCTGCATATTTAGAACATAAGCGTGATGAGATTGATGCCGAGGTTGCTAAAGAGCTTGGCTACACAGCCACAACAACCTGGGCAACTACTCGCAAGGGCGCACTGGCCCAGATGAAGAACTTCTTTGATAACCACTTTGGCGAATTTGGTCCGCTAGAAGATGCGATGACAACTGATAACTGGGCGTTGCACCATTCGCTGTTATCGCCTTACATCAACAACAATCTGATCCATCCTTCAGAAGTCATCCATGCAGCAATGAAAGCTTTCAATACCGGCAAAGTACCCATTGAATCCGCCGAAGGTTTTATTCGACAAGTAATCGGTTGGCGTGAATACGTCAACGGCATGTACTGGTTCTTAGGTCCTGATTACCGGGATAACAATCACTTAAAGGCCACCAGAAAACTGCTGCCGCTTTTTACAGACCCCGAAGCAACCCAAATGAACTGCATCAAGCAAACTGTTACCGACATCAATGATCGCGCCTGGGTTCACCACATTCCCCGCTTAATGTTGCTGTCTAACCTGGCATTGATCACTGGCACTAACCCGCAAGCATTTCTAGATTGGATGCGCGAAGTCTTTATCGATGCATCTGAATGGGTAATGGTTCCTAACGTCATTGGTATGGGTGTTCATGCAGATGGCGGACAAATGATGACTAAGCCATATGCAGCAGGGGGCGCATACATCTCACGAATGTCTAATTACTGCAAAGGGTGTCAGTACAACCCCAAGCTGCGTACCGGCGAAACCGCTTGTCCTTTCACGACCCTTTATTGGGATTTTCTAGATCGCCACAAAGAAACATTTGCCAAAAACCACCGCATGAGCCAGCAGGTATTTGGTTTAAATCGACTATCTGATCTGCCCGAATTACGTGAGCGTGCTCAAGAGGTTTTGAAGGGCCTTGAGAAAGGTAAGATTTAAAGTATGAGCGCACTCTTTGATCCTTTAACAATCGGCAACGTTGAATTCTCAAACCGCATTTGGGTTTCTCCTATGTGCCAATACATGGCCAAAGATGGCGTCGTAGGACAGTGGCATGAAGTTCACCTAGGCTCATTTGCAACAGGCGGCACCGGGTTGATCATGGTTGAAGCAACAGGAGTTGTTCCTGAAGGTCGCATCTCAATTGGCTGCCCATCCATTGAAGATGATGCACATGCACACGCCTTTAAATCAATGATCAACTTTGCTCATGGCCACGGTGTAAAGATGGGAATCCAGTTAGCCCACGCTGGTCGCAAGGCCGGCACAGCATTACCTTGGGCTGATCACAAAATGGCCACACCGCAAGAGGGTGGTTGGCAAGCAGTTTCTTCATCTGCAATTGCATTTGAAGGTTATCCAGAACCACGCGCATTAACCGTTGAAGAGATCCACCAACTAACTAAAGATTTCGCAGCTGCAGCAAAGCGCGCAGTTGCAGTTGGCTTTGATGTTATTGAACTACATGGTGCACACGGATATCTGTTCCATCAGTTCTATTCACCTTTAGCAAATACTCGCACCGATCAATACGGTGGATCATTTGAAAACCGAACACGTTTCTTAATTGAAACAGTTGATGCAGTAAAGGCTGCAATTCCTGCCGGCACACCATTGTTTGTTCGCATCTCAGCAACGGACTGGGTTGATGAGGGCTGGAACCTGATTGATTCAGTTGAAATGTGCGCTCAGCTAAAGGCGCACGGTGTAGACCTTGTTGATGTTTCAACCGGTGGAAATGTTCATAACGCACCGATTAAGGCAACCCCTGGCTTCCAGGTTCCCTTTGCCACTGCAATCCGCGCAGAAACCGGAATCATGACAACAGCAGTTGGCTTAATTACCGAACCAGAGCAAGCAGATCACATCATTCAAACTGGTGAAGCAGATGCAGTGTTCATGGCACGAGAGTTCCTGCGCAATCCACGTTTTCCTTTATACGCAGCAGAAAAACTTGGAATCAAAGTTCAGTGGCCGCTACCAATCGAACGCGGTAAGAAGCTCTAATACTCATTTGTTCAGCGGACCTAGCTTGTAACCATCAAGTCTGATCGCAGGGCGGGCTTGATTAGCATGCTGTGCCTTAAAGGAATTAGTGCCATCGGTGCCGCACAAGAATAAGATTACATCTGGACCACCTGGATGTGAATTAATCCAGCGAGTTAAGTCATAGACAAAGTCATCAACAACGGTCCAACAGCTGCGTGCTGTGTTATTTGCCCGTACCTGCGCCATTGTGTAACCCGCGGTGGTGGCTGTTGGTTTAGGTGTTGGCGTTGCAGATGCTGTTGGTGTTGCAGATGCTGTTGGTGTTGCAGATGCTGTTGGTGTTGGCGTCACCGAAGCAGCGGGTGGAACAGCGCCACGAACCACTACTCCTGGAATCTCCTTCTGCCCTACTGCAACAGTTATCGACGCCTTGCCACGTGCGGTTAATACAAAACTATAGATGCCTGCAACAGCGGGTGCGGAAAATCTTCCTAAATAAAGATAATTCGTTCCACCATACGGTTCAAAAAACTTATTGCGCTCATTCAACTTCATAGTGATGGGCTTTGTACCTTTTGGCCCAGTCACAACCAAGGTTGGCATTGAACTCATTCGTAAAGCATTTTCTGGCTTTGCATCAACAATTAAATATTGAACATCTAATTGATCGCCATCTTTGAACTGTGCGCGAAAAGCCTTCTTTTGACCTGACTTTGTAAAGGCTGCACGAATTGCAAATGAAACAGTTCCATCAACTAACAGTGGACCCTTTGCAGCTGTTGTATCGCTATCTCGAAGAAGGACCGGTTGATGAGCTGTAGCAATTCCAGTGCTCAATAAAGTGATTGCAATAACTGTTGCTATTAATCTGCGCATGAGAAAACGGTACATGAGGGACTAGCCAACTGCGACTTGAACGACCAACCCTGCCTTGACCACAACTGTTGCGCGGTCAATCCGATAGTCAAAGGTTCCGGCAAACATTTCATCATCACGTTGACCTAAGCGATATGTCCAATCCAGATTCATCGCGCACTCTTCTGCAGCCATCTCGGTCATGCCAATCAACGTATTTGCACGAACCTGAGTGATTCCTGGGTTTTTATCAGCTGCAGCCTTTGGAGGGCACACGCCTTGCTTGAGAGCAGTTTTCTTTACTGGAGCACCTTTGCTCCAAGCGAGTTTGCTTCCGCTCTTGACGCAGGTGTATTTCATGCCTTTAACGGTTGCTGTTGCTTTGTGCTTACTGCACTTAGCTCCAGCCTTAACCGTTGCGGCATTAGCAGGTGCAATGCCTAACAATGAAACTGCAATTAGAACCGCAAATACTTTACGCATGAGCAAATACTAGCGATTAACAGGGACATTCATAGTCGTAGATGTTGCAGCACGACCCTTAGAACCTAGGAATCTCCATAGCACTGTACAAGTTCCTAATGAGAGCGTATTTACTGTCGCACGGGTGTAGATTCCACCTGTGCGATCCCAGGTTGCAACGCCAGTGACAGAACAAACTGCAGGTGTTGCAGAAGTAACTTCAAGTAAATGTCCAAGTGATAGCAAGCCAGAGTTCTGGCCGCTTGCAAACAATGTCGATGCAGCAAATGTATAAGACTGCTTGCTCGCCAAGGTAAGACCTACGATTGAACTCAAGCGCGAATTACGAAGGGTTGAACTTGAGATCAATGGGGTAACAACCATGGCTGCATCACCAGCTACTGGCGCTGGCAATGGTGCTGGTGTTGCAACAGGAACAGGATTGATATCAATTCTTCCCAATACTCGCATACTTCTCTTTTGCCATTCATCGTATGCATCAACATAGATTGTGTACAGGCCAGTTAGAGCAGTAGCTGGAATCGCCCAGTCATTCTTCCAAACTCCATCTGTCTTGGTACCACTGCTGCGGTAACCAAGAACTCGAGCAGGTGTTCCTCCACGAGGATCGGTAATGATGAAGGTAACTGATGAGATTCCCACATCGTCAGTAAAACGAGCTGAAATTTCAGGAATTGTTCGGCCAACAACAATTGGGCCGGCTGAGATTGATCCTGAAACAAATACAGGTGCTGCCTTGTCCATTACCGTCGATGGTTGAACAAGGAATGATGGCGCGTTAAACCATGGGCTTATGTTTCTCGCCGCATCAGTTACCTGAACATTGACGTTGTATCGACCTATTGTGGCTGAACATGGGATTGCCCAATCGTTCGTCCATGTTCCAGAAAGATTTGTACCAGCAGTTCTATACATAGAAGCTGTGTAAACGGTTAAGCCCGTAGGGCCAGTAATTCTTAAGTTCGCCGAAGCGATTCCAACATTATCTGAAGCTGTAACAGAGACCGCACTGAGTGTTTGGCATACCTCGAGTCTCGTAGGTGTTGTTGTAGCTGAAGCCACCACTGGACGTTGAGTATCTGGGGCAGGAACAACTGGTGTTGGTGTTGGTGTTGGTGTTGGTGTTGGTGTTGGTGTTGGTGTTGGTGTTGGTGTTGGTGTTGGTGTTGGTGTTGGTGTTGGTGTTGGTGTTGGTGTTGGTGCTACAACAGGGGCAACTCTCAATGTTTCAAAAGTTTGAATTGGACCGAAAGACTCCTTGCCGTTAGAAGGACCTGTGTAAGGAACAATGCGAGCACGGAAGTAATAACGTGTACCTGAAGTTAATCCAGTCACCACTGATCTGACCGTGACATTTGATGCCCCTGTAACGGCTTTAGGTGTAGCTGCCACCATGGTTGTTCCAGTAGTTAATGTTGGATCGGTTCCGTAAATGAAGAATGGGTATGTGTTACTTCCCATAGGGTTGATCGTCGTATGCAGGGTGATTCCATTAGCCAAATTTGTATTGGCATATGTATTTACAACGACAGGAGTCTCTGGATTCATAATCGCGTAATGAATCGCGCTCTTTGTCATACCTGATGCATTTCTGGCGATGAATTGGTAATAAATCCCGCGACCAGGCAACATATTCTTTGGATTAGCCACAAGCTTTACATCAGTTACACCAGTTACTGGGCTTGCTGGAATAACTACCTTGTTAACACCAGTTGATAGGGAACTACTAGATCCCCACACAAATTCAACTGAGGTTGTCTGGCCCATTGGATTAACTGTTGTTTCAAAGGCAGCTGTTGCAACGGCTCGATTTAATGGAGTTGCAGAGTTAGTAACTGTTGCAGGTAAACCCGGTGCAACAGGGGTATCAAATGTCATGACAGGTGAATGTGTTGTTGCAGTCGGATTGATTGCAACAACCTTGTAGTAATACTTCTTTCCGCCATCAAGGAAGGAAACGCTCAACGTTACATTGTTGGGATTGTTGCCGCCTATCTGAAATGGCGATGCTGCAATGCTGTTTGTATTGACCTTGAAATCTGGATCTGTTCCATACATAAAGTTGACGAGTGTCGAGGCGTTACCACCTTGTGCTACACCATTGAGTGTTGCGCTGTAAGCGGTCACATCTGTTGCCGCAGTTGCTTGCGCACTAGGTGCGGTAACAGGAGGAGCAAGAGTCGTAAATGTTCCTATTGAACTTACTGTTCGCCCTGACTCATTAACTCCGATAATACGGAATGAATATGCGGTAGCAGCTACTAAGCCAGTCAACTTTACTGAAGCTGTTGTTGCTGCTCCCCCGTCAACCATTCCTGGCAGAACAGTTGCGGTAGCTGTATCGGTAAATGAAGCAGTCACTGAGTACTCAAAACTCAAAGCGGTTGGAGCAAACCCTGGATTTACATCGATTAATACATCT
>JBIIZP010000130.1:0-2738 GCA_044346215.1 Candidatus Planktophila sp. | reverse complement strand
GCAGCCACTACAGCTTCGTTTGCTTTGCTCTTAGCCTTGGCTGCGGGGCCTGCTCGCAGTAGGTCAGGGGCTGGAAGTTCATACTTCACATCGGCGGTCAATAACAACTGCTCAGGGCGCTTTACTGCGACTGTACTTTCATTAGCTGGTGGAACCGTTGCGAAAGGTTCTTCTACCGGAAATTCGTCATCAAAACTTTCTTCATCTAGATCCTCATCAGGTGTGTTCCATTGTGCAACAACCGGTGATTCAAAAGGAGGTGTATCGGTGATCTCAAAATCAGTCTCAACTTTTTCAGCACGCTCTGGCCGCTTGGACCAAATCCAACTGCTGGCAGAACTAATTCTTGTGAAAACCTCACTTACCGGAGTTGCAGTAATTACTAAAACTCCGAAAACAAAAACAATAAATAGAATTGGATAGGTCAAGACAGAAGTCATCAGAGTTACGAGCGGGGTTGAAACTGCGTACCCAAGCCAACCACCGCCTTCGCGCATGGCAGTTGCACCGGTACCAATTGAGCCATTGAGCAAGTGGGCTAATCCAGTAGTTGAAAGTAGCAATGTCACAGTTCCGATAATGATTCGACCAGTTGCTCGTGAATCCTCTGGAACTCTAAACAATCTAAAAGCAAAGTAGAGAAGTACAACTGGAGCAAAGAAACCTATTTGGCCAACGCCACCATAAACAAATGCGTAGACCGCTCGGCCAACTACATTGTCTGAGTGAAACCAGGTGCCTGCCGTTGCAACCAGGGCAGAGATTAAAATGAGAAAAGCGATGCCATCTCGTTGATGAGCAGGGTCTAGATCACGAGCACCGCGTGCCAAAAAGCGAACGCTGCTCCCCAGTGATTTAGCGATGAAACGCCAAAGAGATGCAAGGCCGCGACCAAGAGCTCCGCCTACAGCTCCAGTCTTACTTTTTGCTTTTTTTCTTTTGGCCACACGCACGATCGTAAAGGGTGAACAATTTGGAACCTACTAGGCGCGCCGTTGCCTAAACTTCAATAACGACAGGCACAATCATCGGCTTTCGACGATGTTCCCCGCCAACCCAGCCACCAATAGTTTTTCGCACAATTTGCGATAGTTGATGGGTGCCGTTATTCCCATCTGCAACAGCTACCGCAAGTGCCTTTTCAATTCTCATTTTGACCTCATCAAACATTGCAGCATCCTCATTAAATCCACGTGCGTGAATATCTGGCCCTGCCACAATTTTTCCGCTTTGTGAATCAATGACAACCACGCATGAGATAAAGCCTTCTTCGCCAAGAATTCTTCGATCCTTCAATGAACTTTCAGTGATGTCACCAATACTTTGTCCATCAACAAATACAAAGCCAACCGGGACTGCTCCAACGACCTCTGCTTCGTGATCGATCAGGTCGATTACGACTCCGTTATCAACGATGAAGGTGTTTCCTCGAGGCACACCAGATTGGATCGCAAGTTCAGCATTGGCTTTCATGTGCCGCCATTCACCGTGGATCGGCATTACATATTTAGGCTTAACAATGTTGTAGCAATACAGCAACTCTCCAGCTGCTGCGTGACCTGAAACATGCACCATCGCATTTGCTTTGTGAACAACTTTTGCGCCAAAACGCGTTAGTTCGTTTATAACTCGGAAAACTGAGTTTTCATTTCCAGGAATCAGTGATGAGGCCAAAATGACGGTGTCGCCTTCTCCTACGCGAATCTGGTGATCACCATTTGCCATTCGAGAAAGGGCCGCCATTGGTTCACCTTGTGACCCGGTACAAATCAGAACAACATTATCGTCGTACTGATCTAAATCTTTTGCATCGATCACAAGATCTGCCGGTACATGCAGGTAGCCCATATCTTCAGCGATTTTCATGTTTCGAACCATTGATCGACCGATAAACACAACTTTGCGTCCATGTTGAGCGGCAATATCAATTACTTGTTGAACGCGGTGAACATGTGAAGAAAACGAAGCCACAATAACTCGGCGTTTAGTTGATGAAATAACGCGGTTAAGCGCCGGCATAATTTCGCGTTCAGAGGGAGTAAAGCCCGGAATATCAGCGTTAGTTGAATCAACCATAAACAGATCAACGCCTTGCTCGCCAAGACGCGCGAAAGTTCTTAAATCTGTGATCCGACCATCTAAGGGAAGTTGATCCATTTTAAAATCACCAGTTGCTAACACCCGACCAGCATCGGTGTTAATGACTACCGCTAAGGCATCTGGAATTGAGTGGTTGACCGCGACAAATTCGAGAGTAAAGGGGCCGATATCTTCTGTACCACCTTCGCGCACTTCACGTGTTTGTGGGGAAATTCTGTGTTCTTTTAACTTTGCAGTGATTAATGCAAGAGTTAATGCTGAACCATAGAGTGCGATATCGCCACGTTCGCGCAATAGATATGGAACTGCGCCGATATGGTCCTCATGTCCATGAGTTAAAAAGATTCCTACAACATCCTGAAGTCGATCTCTGATGTATGAAAAATCAGGCAAAATCAGATCAATACCTGGCTGATTATCCTCTGGGAACAAGACACCACAATCAACAATGAGTAGCTTTGATTTGTATTCAAAGACCGTCATATTGCGGCCAATTTCAGTTAATCCACCAAGTGCGACAATGCGCAACCCACCGTTTACTAGCGCAGGTGGTGTGCCGAGATTTGGATGTGGATGATTCATTAGTTAACTGCGACACCACCAGCGCGCAGATCTTCGCGCAACTGCGCAATCTGAGC
>JBIIZP010000129.1:0-2739 GCA_044346215.1 Candidatus Planktophila sp. | reverse complement strand
ATAACTGCGATTTCATCAGCTAGCTGATCAGCTTCTTCTAAATACTGCGTAGTGAGCAGAAGTGTTACTCCACCCTTTACAAGCTCTTGAATCACGCCCCACATATCTTGACGACCACGTGGATCTAGACCGGTTGTTGGCTCATCTAAAAACAAAATCTTTGGCTTAACAATTAAGGATGCCGCTAAATCAAGACGACGACGCATTCCACCTGAATAAGTTTTGATGGGACGACGGGCTGCTTCAGTTAATTCAAAACGTTCTAGTAACTCATTGGCGCGATCAATAGAGCTCTGACGACCTAAATGATACAAACGACCAAACATCACCAAGTTATCCCAACCGGTTAATGTTTCATCTACAGCTGCATATTGACCTGATAAACCGATCTGCTCGCGCACCTTGTCTGGATGCTTAATTACATCAATGCCTGCAACAGTTGCTGATCCAGAATCTGGCTTGAGCAATGTTGCGAGAATTCGGACGGTTGTAGTTTTACCTGCACCATTTGGTCCAAGTACGCCTAAAACAGTGCCCTCTTCAACATCAAGAGACAAATCATTGAGTGCTTTGACCTCGCCATTGCGATAAGTCTTTACTAAGTGTTCGGCTATAACTGATTTCACGCCTGAATACTACCTCTGAGCCACCCCTGAACCAACTCCCATCTACATTCAAACAAGTAGACTGCACCATCTATGAGTAGCAGATCACCATTTAAAGACCTACCCCGCGAAGTTTCAGTACTTGTTGCAGCTTCTTTTTTTGTTGCCGTTGGTTTCGGAATTGTCATGCCTGCAATACCTGTGTTTGCAAAGTCCTTTGGAGTAAATAACGCCGCAATTGGATTAATGGTTTCAGCATTTGCAATCACACGATTTGCATCAGGTTTGATCTCTGGAGTCCTAGTCGATAAATTTGGTGAGCGCGCAGTATTTTCAACTGGAATCTTTATGGTTTCTCTCTTCACTTTCTTAGCTGGAATCGCACAAAGTTACGAGCAATTACTTGTCTTTAGAGCAGCAGGCGGTCTTGGTTCATCCATGTTTTCTGTCGCTGCAAGTTCCGTAATCCTGCGATCTGTGACTGATTCACAACGTGGCCAAGCACAATCTGTCTATCAAGGTTCATTTATCGTTGGTGGAATTGCTGGCCCTGCAATTGGCGGCGTTTTATCGCTTATCTCTTTACGTGCACCATTCTTTGTTTACTCAGTCTTGTTGTTGTGTTCAGGCTTAGTGGCGCTAATTTTCCTCAAGGGCGATTCCATTGGCGCAAAGGTAAAAAACAGTGACGCAGATTCTGCAACAACTATTCGAGAAGCGCTTGCAATGCCGCCATACAGAATCGCACTTGTTATGGCTTTCATTGGGACGTGGGTTTTCTTCGGAATGCGTGCTTCGATTTTGCCGGTTTTCGTTACCGAAGAATTGGGCTCCACAACTGCAATTGTTGGTTATGGATTAGCAATCTCAGCCATGGTGCAGGGAGCAATTCTTCTGCGCGCTGGACGATATTCAGATAAGAAAGGCCGACGAGCTGCATCCATCATCGGTGCCAACATCGTCTTTCTCGGAATTCTGGTTCTAACTTTTGCGGTCAACCCGTTGATGTACATGCTTTCTATGATCATTCTGGGCTTTGGTGGTGCTTATCTTTCAATTACACCTGCCAGCATCGTCGGTGACATCATCAAAGGTAAAGGCGGCAAGGTAATCGCAGTCTTCCAAATGGCAGGTGATGCCGGAATGATCTTTGGGCCAATCATTATTGGTTGGATCTCAGATGTGTACTCATACAGAACCGCCTTTGGAGCTTCGGCAGTTATCTTTTCAATCGCCTTGATTCTGGTCTATCGAATTCCAGAGACCAGAAATGTCGAAGGGCCCCAGGTTAATAACCTGAAGCCCCTCGATGAAGATCTCTAACTAGTTAGATCTAATTAGTCATTTCCACGCAAGATAGATAGAACGCGCAAGACCTCTAGGTACAACCAAACGATTGTGACCATAAGACCAAAGGCTGCTCTCCATGACTCTGACTCTGGAGCTCCTGCTGCAATTCCCTTTTGAATTGAATCAAAATCAAGAATCAAGAAGAAGGCTGCAAGAACCATTCCACCTGTTGCAATGATCAAGCCAAGTCCACCGATGCTGTAAATGCTTGTTCCGGTGATGAATGAAGAGACCAATGAAACAACTGCAAGTACTAGGTAACCGATGAGCGCTGTCATCAATACCTTTGTGAACTTTGGAGTTACGCGAATGCGTCCACTCTTGAAAGCAAACAACATTCCAGCAAATGCACTAAGAGTTACCAAGATTGCTTGGCTAACAATTCCGTCATAAACAGTGTTGTACATATTGCTGATTGTTCCAAGAGCTAAACCTTGGAAAGCAGCGTATGCAATTGCAAGTGCTGGCTTAACTGTTTTGCTAAATGAGTTAACCATCGCAAGAACAAATCCACCGATGAAGCCGAGCATTAAAGCTCCACCACCGAGGTTAAGATTCCATGCTGCTGCACCTACAGTTACCAATACTGCGAACATAATCGCTGTACGAGTGACAACATCATCAATCGTCATGCGACCCGTGCGTAATGATGAAGCTGCGGGTGTGTTGTATAAATTCTCTAGCGCTGCTGGGTCTGAGTTAATTGTGCTCGGATCGAATGCAGCGTATCCACGCTGATTAAACGCCCGTCCAAGAACAGGGTTTGAACTGCGCATATCTTTGT
>JBIIZP010000028.1:0-9486 GCA_044346215.1 Candidatus Planktophila sp. | reverse complement strand
GGCGAAACATTAGTGCGTATAGCCCTTTAAGTCACCACGAACTAGGTGATACAGGATCGATTGAATGGTAGTTCTGCGGTGATACGCCTCGCGCCAGACAACTGAGCGAGGGCCATCAATGACTGATGCCTCAACTTCTTCGCCACGATGGGCTGGTAAACAGTGCATGAACAATGAATCCTTGCCGGCCAATTTCATGAGGTTTTCTGTCACTGCAAATGGAGAGAGTGCCTGCACCTTCTCTTTGCGATCACTTTCGGAATCACCCATCGACATCCATACATCTGTGTAAAGAACAGATGCATCTTTTGCCGCAGCTTCTGGATCATTTGTGACTTCAACTTTTCCACCACTTTGTGCTGCAATATTTTTTGCTACTGCGACAACAACTGGATCCGGTGCCCACTTACCACTAGGCGTGGCAGCCACAACGTGTGCGCCCATGATCGCACCCATGATTAACCAGGCATGAGACATATTGTTGCCATCGCCTAAGTAAACAAATTTACGTCCTGCAATATCTGTTCCAAAGTTTTCGCGAATTGTTAACCAATCTGCCAACAACTGTGTTGGATGATCCACATCGGTTAACGCATTAATAACCGGAATCGATGCATATGCACCCAATTGATCAACATCAGATTGAGCAAAGGTTCGAATAATTAAGGCGCTGCAATATCCGCTGATGATCTTTGCGGTGTCTTCGATAGTTTCGCCACGACCCAATTGCAATTCATCGCCGCGAATAAAAATTGGAGTTCCACCCAAATGGGCAACGGCGGTTTCAGCGGAAAGACGGGTACGGGTTGAAGGCTTGGTCATATAGATCGCGACAGTTTTATTAGCCAAAGCTGTGTTGGATCGCAGTGGATTCTCAGCAAATTCAGCCGCAGTCGATAGCAATAATTCGACATCAGCACGGCTCAAATGCTCGGTTCGCAGTAAGTCCTTCATTAGTGAATTCTACCCGTAGTTTTGGGCTCCACATAGGTATTCTTATCCACCTCATGGGCATCTTTCGAAAAATAGGAATTGAATCGGAGTCTGATACCGATCTCTTAACCCACCCATCCCTCGATGAAAATCTTCAAGAAGATGATGGTGGCCATGATCGTTTTGCTCACTACGTGAAAAAAGAGAAGATTGTTGAATCTGCTGTAACAGGAAAAGCAGTGAAAGCTCTATGTGGAAAGAAGTGGACGCCGTCTCGCGATCCCGAGAAGTATCCAATCTGCCCAACCTGCAAAGAGATTCACGCTGGGTTGAAGCCAGATCCCGAAGACAAGTAATGATGAAGCGCTTTATTGCCTTCGCACTGACATTAATCACAATTGCAACACTTACGACTCATATTACGACTGCACAAACAGCAGCTGCGACTGATAACCCGCCGCGCAAAGTTGTAACTGGCTGGATTCCATATTATTCAGTTCGAACAATTATGCCTCTGGTCCGAAAATTACCAACAGCCCAACCAACAGTTGCCGGTAAGCAGCCAGTGTGTGATGCCTCGCAGTACGGTCCAGCCGAAAATCAGGCGATTGAATCATCGTACCTTTTTAGAAATAAAGATTTAATGAAAGAGGTAATGCCTTTCTGGTTTTCAATTAAATCTCCAACGGTTATTCGAAATGATTATGTAACAGGTAATCCATCATGGCCAATGGCAGATACCGTGTGTTTGATCCGCCGGGCAGGATTGCAAGTTATACCAAGCATGACCGATGGAACGGGAAAGTTAGAGCTTTCTAATTATTTAGCAGATCCAGCAACACGAGCAACTATTGTAAAAACTATTGTTGATCTGGTCCTAACAAATAACTTTGATGGAATTGATTTAGATTATGAGGGCTTTGCTTTTGTTGATGGAAATACCACCTGGACAAAAACTGCGCCTCGTTGGGTTGCTCTGGTGAAAGAACTGAGCGTTGCTTTGAGATCTCACAACAAGTTGTTATCCATTTCAACACCATATGTGTATGACCCTAAGGAAAAACAAAAAGGTTACTTTGTATACGCCTGGGCAGATGTTGCAAGCAGTATTGATCGTTTGCGAATCATGACTTATGACTATTCCGTAGCTAGACCTGGTCCAATCGGTCCAATTTCGTGGATAGAAAAGACACTTAAATATGCAGTAAGTATTATGTCTCCATCAAAGGTGTATATCGGTTTACCTGGTTATGGTCGCGATTGGATTACATCTGTGCAAGGCAAGTGCCCTGTCAATGCACCACCTGGATTAAAGGGTGGAGCAAAAGCTGCAACTTTTAAAACTAGTTATGCATTAACAAAAGCCGCCATTGATAAAGCGACACCAGTCTTTGATGAAAAATTTAGCGAAGCAACGTATTCCTATATGCAAACTTATAATGGGCTTTCAGCAACAGGTGCATCAACAGAATGCACAGTGAACCGAACTGTTTGGTATCAAAATGATCGAAGCTATGCAGAACGCATGGCACTCGTTGCTAAATATCGTTTAGGAGGCGCAACCTTGTGGACCCTTGCAATGGAGTCTCCCGAGGCAACTTTAGAGTTACGCAAAGCAGCCCTTGCTATTGCACCAGACCCAGTAGTCAGTACTTTGAGTATCGAAGGTGCTCCACTGAACACAATTAACTATGCTGGTTTGTTTACAGTTAAAGGTTTGCTGACACTTAAGGATAAGACTCCGATTGCGGGATTAAAGGTTTCACTAGAAATTAAACGAACTAATGAAACTGTGTGGAGCAAGGTAACCGAACTTGTTACAGGCGTGGATGGAGTTGTTTCCACTCCTATGACCCTTGGCGGAAATGCTGCGCTACGTCTAACCACTGTTGGAACATGGGAACAAGCAGAATCAGTTTCACAAGAAGCGGCAATGATCGTTAAGAGCAGTGTGCAGTTAGATCGTCCCGTTTCCGTATCCAAGGGCTCGCCAATAGTTGTTAAAGCTCAACTACTGCCACGATCAGCTGGAAAGTCTGCGCAATTGCAGAAAAACATCAACGGTAAGTGGCAAAATGTAGGTACACCAGTGCTCTCTGATGCAAATGGGTTGTTTACCTTTACTACCGTTGAGCCAAAACGAGGAGTTATAACAATGCGAGTTCAGTTGATCGGCGATATCGCTTCTGAACAATTTGCAATTGTTGTTCGTTAATCATGCCTAAAACTAAAAGCAAACCTGAAGTCAATGAAAAGATTGAAGAAGAACTAAAGGCAATCTTTAGTGGTGATATTCCTTGGGTAACAATTGTCTGGGATGACCCAGTTAACTTAATGACCTATGTGACATATGTTTTGATGGAGCTTTTTGGATTTAGTAAAGAAAAAGCACATGAACTTATGATGAAGGTGCATACAGAAGGTAAGGCTGTTGTTTCAACTGGAAGTCGTGAAGAAATGGAACATGATGTTGCCAGACTTCATGAGTATGGCTTGTGGGCAACGCTTCAACGTGGTGATCAAGCGCTATGAGCGAAATACAACACGGATTCTTTCGTCACGGTGATAACGCATACCTGGCCAATTTCACTGAAGCAGAACGCGAAGTATTGGTAAATCTGACAGAACAAATAATCGAACTGCTTGCAGAGCGAGTTGATCATCACAACGATGACCCCCTTGCTGCGATGGTTGGTATCACCGCACATGACACACCACCAGATGATGAAGTTTTGTTGCGGTTACTTCCTAACGCATACGCCGATCAAGTGGATGCATCTGAATTTCGTCGTTACACCGAATCAACTTTGCGCCAGAAAAAACAGGCGCATGCATTGGCGATGAGGATGCACCTGAAGGCTGCTGTAGATGGTGTTGTTGAACTTGATCATGATTCAGCAAATGCTTGGTTAGGTGCGATGAATGATGTGCGACTTGCCTTAGGTGTTCGATTAAAGGTTGAGGAAAATTCACATCAGGAACTTGAACTGTTGGCACCCGATGACCCAATGCGCGGTGTTTATGCTGTTTATAGCTGGTTGGGCTGGCTGCAAGAGAGTTTGATTGATGCTCTAATGGATGAAAACCAATAGTTCGCCAGCCAGTTAGACCATAAGTGCAAGGTAGGCTTGGCCTGTGAGTGATGCCCCAATTGGAATCTTTGATTCAGGTGTAGGCGGATTAACCGTTGCACGTGCAATTCTTGATCAACTTCCTAACGAGTCAACTCTTTATATCGGCGATACTGCGCGTGGACCTTACGGACCGCGTCCACTAGCCGAAGTTCGCGAGTTTGCTCTAGAGACAATGGATTTTCTTGTTTCGCAAGGTGTTAAGGCAATCGTGATTGCATGTAACACCGCATCGGCTGCCATGCTTCGCGATGCACGTGAACGGTATTCAATTCCGGTAATTGAAGTAATCCAGCCAGCAGTTCGCCGAGCAGTTGCGGCAACCCGAAGCGGAAATGTCGGAGTTATTGGAACCCGAGCGACTATTGATTCAAAAGCTTATGTAGATGCATTTGCTGCAGCGCCTCAGTTAAACATCACATCGATCGCATGCCCACTTTTTGTGGAATTTGTTGAACGTGGCGAAACATCTGGAACAGAGATTACAAAAATTGCCCGCGAGTACTTAGCGCCAGTAATGGATGCAAAAGTAGACACATTGGTTCTTGGTTGCACGCACTATCCACTTCTTACTGGAGTTATCTCTTATGTAATGGGTGAAGGCGTGACTTTGGTTTCTAGCGCAGAAGAAACTGCGAAAGATTTGTATCGAACATTGGTTGAGAACGGATTGCTCCGCGAGCAATCAGCAACCCCCGCTACACATAAATTCTTAGCTACCGGTGATGCCAAGGCCTTTGAAACCTTAGCGCGTCGTTTTCTAGGTCCAGAAGTAACTAAAGTTGAACACCAAGTTCTATAACTCTCTACCTCAATAACTCACTACCTAGGAGTAAAAATGCCACGCAACGATGGACGTTCTGAGAAAGATCTGCGCGAAATTAAGTTCACTCGTGGCTGGTTAGATCACGCAGAAGGATCGGTCTTGGTTGAGTTTGGAAAGACTCGCGTCTTGTGTGTTGCCTCATTTACACCAGGTGTTCCTCGCTGGTTGAAAGATTCTGGCAATGGTTGGGTTACATCAGAGTATTCAATGCTTCCACGCGCAACGCACACACGTTCAGATCGTGAAAGCGTTAAGGGCAAGCTAGGTGGACGCACACAAGAGATTTCTCGATTAGTAGGTCGCTCATTGCGCGCAGTAGTAAATATGAAAGAACTTGGCGAAAACACAATTGTTATCGACTGCGATGTTCTACAAGCAGATGGTGGAACACGTACTGCAGCAATTACTGGTGCATACGTTGCATTGGCAGATGCAATCACCTGGGCAAAAGCGCAGGGTCACATCAAGGAAAGTGCAAAGCCACTTAATGATTCTGTTGCAGCGGTAAGTGTTGGAATCATTGATGGTGTTCCGATGCTTGATCTTTGCTACGAAGAAGATGTTCGTGCAGGAACTGATATGAATGTTGTTGTCGCAGGCGATGGACGTTTTATTGAAGTTCAGGGAACAGCAGAGGGCGAACCATTTGATCGCGCACTACTTAACCAGTTACTTGATTTAGCTGTTGCAGGTTGTTCAACATTAGATCGATTACAGAAAGATGTACTTGCTAAGTAATGTCTCACAAACTTGTTCTTGCAACGCGTAATCAAGGAAAGATCACAGAATTTCGCAGAATTCTTGATGAGCTTGCTCCAGGATACATTGAATTAATTGGTGTGGATCAATTTCCAGAATTGGTAGATGTAGATGAAACTGGATCAACCTTTGAAGAAAACTCTCTTCTAAAGTCGCGCTATACCTGCGATGCAACGGGGCTACCCGCAATCGCAGATGATTCGGGGCTTTGCGTTGATTTTCTAAACGGTGATCCGGGCATTTTTTCAGCGCGCTGGGCCGGTAACCATGGAAACGATCAAGCAAATATAGAAAAATTATTAGAACAACTTAAGGATGTTCCAGATAGCAATCGCACAGCTCACTTCACCTGCGTTGCTTCATTAGTGATGCCGGATGGTCGAGTTCAGGTTGCCGAGGGGCGGTTTGATGGCCACATTCTTCATGCTCCAGTTGGGGAGAATGGATTTGGCTACGACCCAATTTTTCAGCCCCTAGGATTGAGTATTTCCTCCGCACAAATGAGCGCGCAGGAAAAGGATGTGGTCAGTCACCGCGGAAAATCACTTCGTTCTATCGCACCTCATGTCATCCAAATGCTTGCGAGCCTGGGGTAACCTTTACCTATACAAGTGCGTGAAAAGCGTGCGTACCGCAACCCAAGGAGTTCCACGTGGCCGTTAAGAAGACCGCAAAGAAGGCAGCAAAGAAGTCACCAGCTAAGAAGGCTGTTGCAAAAAAGAAGTCACCAGCGAAGAAAGCCGTTGCTAAAAAAGCTGTAGCAAAAAAGAAAACAGTTAAGAAAGCTGCAATTAAGAAAACAGTTAAGAAAGCTGCAGCAAAAAAGAAGGTTGCTAAGAAAGTTCCCGCAAAGCGCGTTGTTAAGAAGGCTGCAGTTGCAGTTACTTCTGTACCACGACCAGCTGTTGTAGCATCACCTGCTCGACCAGCTGCAGCAGCAACACCAGCAAAGCCAATTGCGGCACCAAAGCAATCAACATCTAGCCGCACAGCATGGTTAGTAATAATTGGAATTGCAGCACTCGCAATTATTGTTTGGTCACAATCATCAAGCAGCGATAGCGATGATGCAGCGCCTGCACCTTCAGCTTCACAATCTGCTGAACCTTCAGCATCTGCAACACCATCTGAGTCTGAAGAACCAGGCACAGCGGTTGCTGTAGTAGAAGCACCATCAAAGTTTGTTGCACTCAACGCTGAAGGTGGATTAAAGCTTCGCTGGGTAGCACCCGCAGCTGTCGAAGGATTAACTGGATACAACGTTGAAATTCGCGCAAAGGGCGCGGGAGATTGGACAGTTATCGCAACTGTTCCAGCTGATCAACTGACTCAGAATGTAACAAAGGTTAGTGATTCAGGGTGGACTCAGTTCCGTGTTTCATCTGTGTACTCAGATGGACAAACTGCATCAGCAACAGCTTTTGGAATTCCTGGAGAATTCAACTAAGTCCTTAGTTAAGTAAAAACCTCTCACTGACCGGTGAGAGGTTTTTTTATTGCCCGCTTGTTACTTCAGTTGCTATTGAAAGCTCTGCTGTGATTGCATCAACGTAAGCACGAACGCCTGCAGGAACTAAATGAACTCCATCTGATCCAAAGTATTCAGGATGTCCGGCGGAAATACTGGCCCAATCAATTATTCTGGCACCATATTGAGCTGCGTACTGTGCAATCAACAAATTGTTTTCATCTTTCCACGCGCGAGGGACCGCTGTATTTACAACGATAATCCGAGGTTGTTCGGCGATTTCAGCAAAGATAGCCGCCACTTGATCCTCACTCAATTTGTTGTTGTTCCCAAGGTTCAAAATGATTGTGGAACCAACCATTTTTCCTTTATCGTTTTTAATTACTTCTAACAGCTCTGGAGCTTGACGCCCAACTCGAGCATTGATCAAACCAATATTTTCCCGAGCATCTAACTCAAACCTAATCCCGAGAATTACTGAATCTCCAGTTACCCAAAGATCACCAGCAACTGGTGGTGTAGTTACGGGTGGCTGTTCTAGTTCTTGCTTTAACTGATTAAGTTGTCTATCTCCTTCTGCAATTGCAGTGATTGCAGATGTAGTGGTGATGCCTAGAGTAGATAGAACAATAAGAACCACACCTAGTTTTTGTCGCAATTGAACGCGCTTGGTTCGATACTTCATTCCTTTAAACCAGTAATCGATGAGACCGGTTCTTATTGGTAATTCGACCAGGCGCAAGGAAATATCGGCTAAAGCAAAAACAATAAGGACTCTCAATGCATAGAGCGCCCAAGGAGAACCCTCTAAATCAAACTCTGGGCGAGTAAGTTGAAAGACAACCCAGTGCCAAAGATAGATTGCGTAAGAACGCTCTCCAATCCAAACAAAAGGCTTGCTGCTCAGTATGGGTGCAAATCTGGATGCCGGATGAACAATCGAGGTAAGGATTGCGCAACCAAAAAGTCCGGCTAATGGAAAGGCTATTTTGTACAGAGTTGGATCGCCCTCATCTACAAATAGAAATGCCACAATGATTCCAACTAAGCCAAAGATGCCAATTCCGTCAATAAAATCCTGTGCCTTTTTGGATACTGTCTCACTGAGGTTTTGTGGAATCCATCGAACAGCTAATGCAGCTCCAAGGAATAATCCAATACTGTGGGTGTCAGTCCCAAAGTAAACATGGCTCACTTGTGAAGCATTTGCTGCATCAATTTGAAGCGAAACAACAAACAGCGCGATACCTGAAAAGGCTGCGATTAAAAGCGCTGCACCAGAGATTCTATTTTTTCCAAAGTAACGCAGAACTAGCAAAAGAATCAAAGGCCAGACCAAATAGAACTGCGCTTCAACCCCAAGTGACCATGCGTGTTGCAGCAGCGGTGGGCGACCAATAGCTTCGAAATAATCAGTCTGACGGAAAACTAACCACCAATTCATGCCGCCAAAAAGCGCAAATGGAGTGTCTATAACAAACCGGCGCATAGTGTCAGGCGCCCATATGCCTACAAAAACCATAGTCACGATGATCATGAAAACGAGCGGTGGCAATAAACGTCGCATTCGTGCGGCATAAAAAGCTCGCAGATCTAATCCGCCACTTCTCTGAATCGAATCAAGAAGCAATCGCGTAATGACATATCCTGAAATTACAAAGAAAAGATCAACACCTAGAAATCCGCCTGGAATCCAATCAAAACCAAGGTGATAAAGCATCACCGCTATAACAGCAACAGCACGCAAGCCATCGATGGCAGGTATGTAACGAATGCCGCGGGAAGTGGACATGGCTGTTATGAGCTAAATGAAATTAGCGCTTTGCAGTTTTCTTGGCAGCGCTCTTCTTTGCCGGAGCTTTCTTAGCCGCCTTCTTTGCGGTTTTCTTTACGCTCTTTGTAGGAGCAGCAAGTGCCGGACGTGTTCGTTGGCTAGAAACTTTAAGCGGACCTGGATTAATCAATGTGTCATCGGCGTTGAGATTTTCAATAACACTCTTTTGTAACTCTTCAAGACGTTGGAACGCACCATCAAGACGGTTACGGGATTGTTGAATTGCAGACTCTGCTGCATCAAGTGATTGCTTTTGAATTCGATACAAACGTTCAGCCTCTGAAATAACACCAGAAAGCCATTGGCGATAACCAGAGACTTCGGTAGTTGCTTCGGCAACAATTCTTTCACCCTCTCGACGAGCAGCTGTGGCAAGTGATGCAATTTCTCGCTTCTTACTCTCGATCAAACCTTCTGCTTCAGCTTCTGCAATTGCAATCTTTTCTTCCGCTTCAGCTTCTGCTGTTTGGATGTATTTACGTCCGCGAGTTTCAGCACCTGAAAGAATTGAGCGAGCTTTCGCGTCCGCTGCTTC
>JBIIZP010000027.1:0-9528 GCA_044346215.1 Candidatus Planktophila sp. | reverse complement strand
ACTGCGGCTTACGCATCGATTGAAAACCAAATCGGTGCGGGTGCAAGTGTTTTGATGGCGATACGCAAAGGTTGGACCACAACTCCAGCTGTAGCAGTCTCAAAAAATCAAGACATGGTTCACCGTAGCGTGGGTCGTGCAGGAATTGTTCTTACTGGTGAAGGCACAAATGCTGTACGTCAGATGATCACAGATGAGCGAAAGAAAGCTGAGCGCTTTGCACCTGGTGTTCCAGTTACAGAAATTTTGGTTGGTAATGAAGATGGACGAGTTCCAATTCGTAAACTTCAAAAGCGAATGCGCAGACTTCCAAAGAAGTTAACTGCCCATCAAATGCGCGAAGTTCGAGCACGCCTTAAGGCTGTTGGCGGAATGTCAATGCCAATTCCAAAGGGTCCGATGCCAACCCGTGCACCAAAGATTCGCTAGCTCTTCACGCTCTTGCTTCGAGTTAAAACCGTTCCGCTCAATCGCTCATGCAACCCTCTGCCATTTTCATCAAAGGTGATGGCAAAGATGACTGTTATCAATAGCCCTGAACGGATTAACGCCTGAAGTGGAGTAATCATCCCGCCATCTGCGAATCGGATAATTTTTATGCCAAAAATTCGGTGGCCCAAGGATGCTCCTTGAAGTGCTGAAAGAATGGCGACCTCGGCAAAGAAAAGTACTAAAACTAACCAGGAACGGTTTGGTGCCATTTTTCCGATTCCACCTGTTGTTGCCGCGACAATGAAGTAACAGGCCAGCCAATCGACCATTAACGCCGACATTCGACGTCCTAGGGTTACTCTGACGAAATTCACGCTCACCTGGCAAGCCTAACGCCCAAACCCGTCAGACGTAACATGGATTTAACAAGCGGGTTATGTCAATTTCATGGTGTGCACCTAGGGTTCAACTACGTAAAAGCGCCAGAAACTCAATGATGAGGGGTCTAGCGCATCACATGTGAAATTGGGAGATGCATGTTTAAGAACGCCGCAGAAATTTTTGCATACATTAAGAAAGAGGATGTCAAGCTGGTTGATGTTCGCTTTACGGATTTGCCTGGTATCCAGCATCACTTCAACGTTCCTGTTGAATCATTTGATGAAGCTGTGTTTACCGATGGGCTAATGTTTGACGGATCCTCTATTCGAGGTTTCCAAACAATTCATGAATCAGATATGAAATTGTTACCAGTTCCAGAGTCTGCATACATTGATCCATACCGTAAAGAGAAAACCCTCATCATTATTTTCTCGGTTCATAACCCAGTTGATAACACGCCATACAGCCGCGATCCTCGTGGTGTCGTAGCACGTGCAGTTGATTACATGCGTTCACTTGGAATTGCTGACACAGCATTCTTTGCACCTGAAGCAGAGTTCTACGTCTTTGACAGTGTTCGCTTCAAGACAGGAATTAACTCAGCAGTTCATGAGATTGAATCATACGAAGGCGCGTGGAATACAGGCGTTGAATATGATGCGGATGGAACACCTAACCGTGGTTACCGCACACGCGTAAAGGGTGGTTACTTCCCTGTCTCTCCAACCGATCAATTCGCAGATCTTCGCGATGAAATGGTGATGCAGCTAGGAAAGGTTGGACTTCTTGTAGAGCGTTCACACCACGAAGTGGGAACTGCTGGCCAGATGGAGATCAACTACCGCTTCACTGACATCCTTACCGCTGGTGACGATGTTATGAAGTTTAAGTACGTCATCCGCAACACTGCATGGCAGGGCGGAAAGACTGCAACATTTATGCCTAAGCCACTCTTCGGAGATAACGGTTCAGGCATGCACGTTCACCAATCACTGTGGAAAGATGGAAAGCCACTGTTCTTCGAAGCAGGCACATATGGCGATCTTTCAGACATGGCACGTTGGTACATCGGTGGACTACTAAAGCACGCACCATCGCTTTTAGCATTTACTAACCCAACAGTTAACTCATACCGTCGCTTGGTTCCAGGTTATGAAGCACCAGTAAACCTTGTGTACTCAGCACGTAACCGCTCTGCATGTATCCGTATCCCAATTACAGGATCCAATCCAAAGGCAAAGCGCATCGAGTTCCGTTGTCCAGATCCATCATCAAATCCATATCTAGCATTCGCAGCGATGCTCATGGCCGGTCTTGATGGAATCGTCAATAAGATCGAACCACCTGCCCCAGTTGATAAGGATCTTTATGAACTAGAAGGTGAAGAGGCAGCATCAATTCCTCAGGTACCTGGTTCATTAGAAGCAGTGTTGACTAACCTCGAGAATGATCACGATTTCTTAACTAAGGGCGGAGTGTTCGCTAAGGATCTTATTGATACGTGGATCGCATTCAAGCGCAAGGAAGAAGTTGACTACGTTCGACTACGTCCACACCCAGCTGAGTTCGAGCTGTATTACGACATCTAAGCCTCTGTATTGAAAAATATACCTAGCGACAAAGCCCGCCCCTAAAAAAGGCGGGTTTTGTTTTTACCTCTTCGCAAGTATCTTAAAGAGCGAAATCGATAAGAGAGCACTGACAACTGAGGCAACAATAACTGCCAGTACTGCAATATCTTGAGTCTGGGCATCATCAAAGGCCAAATTGGCGATGAAAATTGAAACTGTAAATCCAATTCCTGCCGCACTTCCCGTGGCAAGGAGTGAGGATTTACTGATCCCTTCAGGAAAATCAGCGACCTTCAATCGCTTGGCAGCAATCGAGGCGAGCACAACTCCTATTGGCTTACCTAAAACTAAACCAAAGAAAATTCCCCATGCAATCAAAGATTGTGACGCATTTTCAATTGACGCGGCAGTTATAACAACCCCCGTGTTGGCAAAAGCAAAAATTGGTACTACAAAAAAAGTGCTAACCGGGTGAAATTTGTGTTCAAGCCATTCGATTACTGAAACTGACCCATCTTTAACATCTTCAACTTTTGTTCCGCGGCGAACAATGTTTGGTGTCATGAGTCCAATAATTACGCCAGCTAATGTGGGGTGCACGCCTGTCTTGTAGAAAGAGAACCACAGGGTAAAGGCAAATATTGAGTAAACCAGTAATGACTCAACGCCAGTTTTCTTCAGAACGGCAATTACACCAATACACATCGCAGCAGATGCCAACCATGAGAACTTAATTCCAGTCGAATAAACAAACGCAATTATCAAGATTGCGCCAATGTCATCAATGACGGCAAGTGCAAGTAAGAAAGACCTCAAAGATGCAGCAACCGAAGGCCCAAGCATTGCGAGCAAGCCAACAGCAAGGGCAATATCTGTTGCTACTGGCACTCCCCAACCACCAGGTGCAACTCCACCGGCTATGGCTAAGTAGATAAGCGCCGGAACGGCCATTCCGCCAATAGCTGCCACAAAAGGCAACATAGCTTTCTTAAAGGTTGAAAGATGACCGGAAGTTAACTCTCGCTTGATCTCCAAGCCAACAACAAAAAAGAAAATACTCATCAAAAGATAGTTGATTACTTTAAGGATAGTTAGATCGATTAGATACCAATCCGAACCAATTGATAGACGTAAATCTAACGCTGAAAAATAAGCATCAGAAAGTGGCGAATTGGCTGTAATCAAACCTAGAGCTGAAGCCGCCAGGATGAGCAAGCCACCTGTTGATTCGCGATGCAGAAAATCGCGAAGAGGTGCTATCCGGCGGGTCATGTACGAACTCTAACCGAGGGCGTTCTCCTGCGCTCGGATTTTTCGAGCTGACAGCAATAAGTGGCCAAAGAAACCAAATATCAATGCAAAAATCACTCCAATATTGGAAAATGCCCATGGACCATCTTTCCCGCCAATGAGTTCTAGAAAGTATCCCTGCCATTCAAGCCAAGGTGCAAATGTGTTGGTAACAAAACCCCAACCAAGAACTGAACCAAAGATCATTAGTGCGATTGACCCTTTGTTTACCGATCCATAGATCCCTTGCGGATTAAACAAGTCAGCTTCGCTATAGGCCTTCTTGCGCAACAAGACATCGGCAACAAAGATCGCAGACCACACTGCAACAGGAACACCTAACGTAATGAGAAAGCCCTGGAAAGGATAGAAAAAGTTATCTGCCACCCAAACAATATAGATAGCTCCACCAAACATGACGAGTGCATCAATACTGGCGGCTTGGTATCGCTTTATGGGAACTCCGATAGAGACAAGCGTTAATCCGGATGAGTAAAGATTTAAAATTGCCCCTCCAACAAGACCAAGTATGGCAGCCAGAGCAAATGGAATTAAGAACCAAGTTGGAAGCAGCGTAGTGAGCGCACCTATTGGATCCATGGATATCGCTTCACTTAAGCTTTTACTGCTTCCAGAAAGCGCTGCCCCGTAAATTACAAGAATGATGGGCACAATCGAAGCACCCAGAACGGTCCATCCCACTACCGATTTGTTAGAGACAGTGCGCGGCAAGTATCTGGAGTAGTCTGCTGCTGCATTTACCCAGCCAAGGCCAATTCCGGTAACGGCAAAGATCGTTGCGCCAACAAAGCTTTGAAAACTACCATTTGGAATCTCGGTTACCGCGCTCCATGAAACATTCTCAATTGTTAACGCGATATAGAGCAAGGTCATTGCTGCAATTGTGATTGTCAGAAACTTTTGAAGTTTCATAATGACTTTAAAACCCAGCACTCCGCCAACTACCGTAAGCGATGCCGCAAGAGTAAAGCCCAGTAGTAATGAAAGGTTTCTATCAATCCCACCTATTCGAGCGAAAACAGTTCCGGTTGCTAAAGTTGCAAGGGAAATAAGAACGGTTTCCCAGCCAACGAAAATCAAGTATGAAAGAGCACCTGGCAATCTGCTGCCCTTAACTCCAAAGGATGCGCGAGACAAGACCATAGTCGGTGCATTTGAACGTTTTCCGGCAAGAGAACTAATTCCCACCAATAAAAAAGAGCCGATGGTTCCGATAATGGCGGCGATTGTTGCCTGCCTAAATGAGATGCCAAAGCCTAGAAAGAAAGCTCCATATGAAAGCGCTAGCAGCGATACGTTCGCTCCGGCCCACGGCCAGAATAAAGAGCGAGCACGACCGGAACGTTCTGACTCTTCAATGACATTTGCGCCATTTACTTCTAGATCAAAAGCAGGCATAACTACTTTCTCCGATTTTTTGCTCTCATCACAATTCCACCTAAGAAAACAAGTATGAGTGCTCCCAGCAAAATCCCACCAGCAGGAATTGATGAGCCTTCAGTTGAATTACTACTCGGCGTAGGTGATTGTGCCTCTGCATAATCAGGTGAGGCATTAAAGGTGTAATCACCTTCAATGACATGTCCATCATCACCCACGACTCGGTACTTCACCGTAAATACCCCAGGGGCGCTTTGGCCTGAAACTTTCGTCATAATCTTTGCGCCGTCAATAATGGGATCTTCAAAATTTACTGATAGCCCAGTTGAATCAATCACTTCTAAGGAATTTACCGCTTCGCCATCTAGGGTTTGTAGTTCTCCGCTAAATTGGATCCAGACCTCGCGAGGAATTGGATTTACGTTGGTAAATTGTTCAGGAAATGAGGAAACAATTTCGACATGGGCTGTAGCAGCAGGAATGGCCAAAATCGACAGGGTAGAAACTAGGAACAGTGAGACTAATCTACGCATGAGTGCAGTTTAGTCCAAAAAGAAATCGAGAAGGAAATCCTTGGTTCCTGGAGTAACTGAATACTTTTCTAAATCAGTAATTCCTTCACTTGCCAGCAATAGATCATCAACAAAGAAGTTTCCTGTGCACTCCTTCGCGTCACGATTAAAGATGATGTATGCAGCATCGGCCAAAATTTCAGGTGTTCGGCCGGCCGAGGCATCAATACCTGGAATCATTTGCAGAGCTGCGGTATCAATTACTGTGCGGGGCCAAAGAGCGTTTACACCAATCCCATCTCGCTTGAACTCTTCAGCCATACCTAGAACACACATACTCATGCCGTACTTTGCCATTGTGTAAGCAACATGATTTTTGAACCACACTGGCTTCATTGAAAGCGGTGGTGAAAGATTCAAAATATGGGGATTACGACCTTCTGCTGCGGACTTTCGAAGATGAGGGAGCGCTGCCTGTGAAGTCAAAAATGTGCCACGCACATTGACATCAAACATCAGGTCAAAACGCTTAGCAGGGGTCTGATCTGTACGTGTCAGATTGATTGCACTGGCGTTGTTAATCAAGATGTCGATCCCGCCAAAAGCTTCGGCAGCTTGAGCCACTGCTGCTTCAATCTGGGTTTCATCACGCAAGTCGCACTGAATAGCAAGCGCCTTACCCCCTGCAGCTTCGATTTCTACTGCAGCTGTATGAATTGTTCCCGGGAGTTTTGGGTTTGGATCCGATGTCTTTGCAGCAATTGCAATCGATGCACCGTCTTTAGCTGCGCGCAACGCAATTGCTAAACCGATTCCGCGTGATCCTCCAGTGATGAAGATTCTCTTTCCGGCAAGTGACATTTATTTACCCTTCTTAGACATGAACTTCATGAAGGCTTCCATAGCCTCATCTGATTGCAAAGCCATAGCAAATATTTCGAATTCAGCTTTCATTACAGCAGCAACTGAATCATGATTACGGGCTTTGAGCAACGCCTTGGTATTGATGATTGCTTGAGGCGGTTGTTCGGCAATATGTTCGGCAATCTTCATCGCATGTGCCAAAGGATCTGAATCCTTAGCGGTCACAAGACCCATTTCTATTGCTGCGTCAGCATCAAAACTTTCACCTGTCATAAAAATTCGTGCCGCTCGCTGATAACCCACTAACTGAGGGAAGAGATAACTAGATCCCGCTTCAGGCACAAGCCCAAGTGAGGCAAACGGCATCGAAAAGTTTGCTGCTGGGCCAGCGATAACAACATCGCAGTGCAGCAACATTGTCGTTCCAACTCCTACTGCGTTGCCTTTGACTGCAGCAATCAGCGGCTTAGGAAAATTTAAAAGAGCTGCTAAAAATTGCGCGACCTCTGAATCATCTGAAGTTGGTGGATTATTCATGAAGTCATTGATGTCGTTACCAGCGGTGAAGTGATCCCCTGCCGAAGTTATGACAACTGCGCGAACACCAAAGTCCCCTGCGGCCTCATTGAGACCCTGGGCTAATCCTGAGTACATGGATCGAGTCAGGGCATTCATTTTCTCGGGGCGATTAAAGGTGAGGGTTAGCACTTCTTTGTTGCGTGTGGACAAGATTTCAGTCATGCGCGCATCTTATGGGGTGACCTGCGAAAAAAAGAAGTGCACAATGGGAACACGCGGAGAGGCGGCATGAAACATGATAAGAAACATCACAATTTCAACTAGAGAACTGACACCTTTTGAACAACTGGTTTTGGGGTTGGTATGCGAGGGTAAATCAAATGCTGCAATCGCTTCGCAAACATCCCACAGCGAAAAGGTAATTGAAAACACAGTCAGTCGAAGCGCTCAAGTATTTGGCATTAAATCTGATGCAGAAACAAATTTGCGAGTTTTGCTAGCACTTGCTTTCCGTGCACATTATGGGGACAAAGCTTTTGATAAATTACGTGTTGCCTGTTCGCATTACGAAGTCGGCCCTGACGGCCAGTCTTTGTGCAATCGTCATATTGATTGAGAGTGAACCCTCACATCGCTAATGCAGAGTGCTGACCCTTGCACTTTTCTTCTCTTGTTACTTGTTGTTGGAGTAAACATACCGTGTGTTGATTCTTCTATCAATGCATAAGTAGGAGAGAGATGAGAAAATGAAACGAAGAACTTTAGACAAGATTATTTCAATTGTAAGTTTGGGATTTGCAGCATTACTTCTTTTGTTTGCAGGGTTACTTAATTGGGGTGCATCATTTGCCGATGATAATGTCGCATCGCAGCTAGCGATGCAGAACATCAGTTTTCCTGCCGTCGAATCTTTACCAGCTGCTACAAAAGAGCAACTTACAAAATGGGCAGATCAGAAAGTTATGACCGGGGAAATGGCACGTGATTACTCTGATTTGTACATCCTTGAACACATGAATGCATCAGCCATCGCTGTTACGGGTATGCCATCCACATACTCTGAGGTGTCAGGTGTATACATGGGTCTAGTTCGAGGCGGAAGTACTGATGTAGAAAAAATTAAACAATACGGAGATCTCCGTGAGAGCCTCTTCATGGGAAATACGTTACGTGGAATGCTTCTTCAGGCATATGCATTTGGAACAATGGGAATGATTGCAGGTTACGCAGCAATGGCCTCTTTGGTGGGCGCAGTTCTCTTTTTCATAATGGGTATTGCAGCTGTTCTTCACCGTCGAAATACAAGCGAAGAGGTGCTGATTTAACCCTCAACTCTCCGTGAGCGGTTAAAGAGAAGCGCCCCTGGATAACTCCAGGGGCGCTTCTATTTAGAGTTTTTCTAGCTCTTTAGCGATCAATCTTTCCTGAAATGAAATCCTCAGTCTTTGTATGAGCTGCTTCATCTGTGTACTGAGTTGGTGGAGTCTTCATAAAGTAGCTAGATGGTGAAAGAAGAGCTCCACCAATCTTGCGATCTAGACCGATCTTGGCACAACGAAGTGCATCGATGATTACACCAGCTGAGTTTGGTGAATCCCAAACTTCCAACTTGTATTCAAGGTTAAGAGGAACATCGCCAAATGCGCGGCCTTCGAGGCGAACATAGGCCCACTTGCGATCATCTAGCCATGGAATGTAATCCGATGGTCCTATGTGAACATTCTTTTCACCAAGATCATGGTGCAGTTGAGATGTAACCGAGTTTGTCTTTGAAATCTTCTTAGATTCAAGACGATCACGCTCGAGCATGTTCTTGAAATCCATGTTTCCACCAACGTTGAGCTGGTAAGTGCGATCCAGGTGAACTCCGCGGTCTTGGAATAACTTAGCCATGATGCGGTGAGTGATTGTCGCACCAACTTGGCTCTTAATGTCATCTCCAACAATTGGAAGTCCAGCGTCAGCAAACTTCTTTTCCCATACAGGATCTGATGCGATAAATACTGGTAGTGCATTAACAAATGCACATCCTGCATCAATTGCGCACTGCGCGTAGAACTTTGCTGCTGTTTCAGAACCTACAGGCAGGTAGCAGATCAAAACATCAATTGCTTCATCCTTTAGAACCTGTACAACATCTACAGCAGTAGCATCTGATTCCTTGATTGTCTCGCGGTAGTACTTTCCGAGACCATCGTTTGTAACGCCGCGAAGAACTGGAACACCAGTCTTAGGGACATCGCTAAATTTAATTGTGTTGTTCTCACTTGCCCAGATTGCATCTGCAAGATCAAGTCCAACCTTCTTTGCATCCACGTCAAAAGCTGCAACGAACTTGATGCTAGAGATGTGGTATCCCCCAACAACTGCGTGCATTAGACCAGGGATCTCTTGATCAACAGCAGCGTTCTTGTAGTATTCAACGCCCTGTACTAATGAGTTAGCGCAGTTTCCAACGCCAACAATTGCAACACGGATGTCGCCTTTACCGGTTGTGATATTCACTCTATTTCCTCTCGGTTTTGATCATGTCTTCCAGCCAAGCAATCTCTCGATCA
>JBIIZP010000001.1:0-29596 GCA_044346215.1 Candidatus Planktophila sp. | reverse complement strand
AAGGATTTGCCAATGGTTCAGCAACCTTTCTCATTGCAGCACTCTTTGCCGGGAAGTTTTACTTACTGTTTTCTTTTCTCTTCGGCTACAGCTCAAACTATGTAATTAGAAACGATAGATCCAATAGGGCTCGATGGATTAAGCGTTGCTTAGTGCTTATAGCTTTCGGAGCGCTTCACTTTACCTTTTTATGGCACGGAGACATCATTTTTGTCTATGGGTTATTTGGCTTACTTCTTACCTTTTTCTTTTTTAGAGCAGATAGAACACTTAAGATTTGGTCCCGAATTGTATTTTCCGTCTCAACATTCTTTATCGTGTTGATTGGCGCATTGGCCCTCATGGCTGAGTACTTATTAGAGGAAGATCTTGGATCAATCACAGTGTCGAGCCTTGATGAGATTCTTAGGAGTGGATCTTTTCTGGAATCCATACCGGCGAGGCTAGAAGTCTGGGTACTCGGCATCGCAACGGGGATATTCCTACAAGGTGGTTTAGCTTTTGCGGCGTTCTTGCTTGGAGTTCGTTTGGCTCGCGCTAATTTCTTATCTTCACCGATTGATAAAGCAGCCAATAAAAGATTGATTAAAAGAGGTCTTATTTTTGGCTTACCAATTCAGATTATTGCTGCGGTGATCCTTCTCCAAAACGAACAATCAGCTGAACCTTCCGAAAGTGTTTATCTAATCTCGCTGTTTGTTTCATTTGTAACAGCTCCACTGCTTTCAATGTTCTATGTGGGACTTATTCGTAAGTTAGTTGAGGAGCGACCACAACTAGTTTTGTGGATGAAACCAGCCGGCAAAATGTCGTTGACGATCTATATCTCGCAATCAGTAATCACTTCCCTCATCTTTAGCCCTTGGGGCTTGGGCTTATTCCAGGATCTGCAAATTTGGCAGGTATTTGTACTTGCATTCGCGATTTGGCTACTTCTTTCCTACCTTGCAGCTCAATGGCTAAAGAAGTTCAATCAAGGACCTCTTGAATCACTTATGAGTTCTATGACTAGATCTCGATAGCGTTGATGGTTTGCCACAACCGAAATGATCTATCCCATTAATTATTTGGGGGCAATTATGAGGGCAATTGCATTTTTTGAGCGTGACCTCACGCATAACAATGACGTCTCCGGCTTATAGGGCGACTCTTCTTAAAGATTCATAGTTACTGCGAGTAACTGAGAAGTTATGCAATAATTCGTATCCGCTTGTTTGGTAGTAATTGGGAGTTGGCATCATGCCTACTCCCTTTTGCTTTCCACATTAATCCTTTTCCACAAGTTGTCCCAGTGCAAACGTTAAGAAGTTGGTGATTGCGTAACTTCGCTCCCGTGTTGGGGGCGTGTTGTAATTGGCAGCCTAGACACAGGCTTATTTGGCTAGTTATGATCGCCCAACAAGTTGAATTGGTGGAGGCGTAAATGAGTACTTTTCTAAATCAGGCTAGTGAAATTCAAAGTGAATTAGCCGTAATTCGCCGACATATTCACCAAGAACCAGAAATTGGATTGGATCTACCAAAGACTCAAGCCAAGATCATTGCGGCTCTTGACGGTTTAGGACTTGAAATTTCTACGGGCAAATCTCTTACCTCGGTAACAGCTGTACTACGAGGCGCTAAATCCGAAAAGACTGTCTTGTTGCGTGCAGATATGGATGCCTTACCTGTTACAGAGCTCGCTGATATTCCTTTCAAAAGTCAGATAGATGGTGCGATGCACGCGTGCGGCCATGATCTACACGTTGCGATGTTGATTGGTGCAGCTAAGTTGCTTTCCAAGAACAAATCACAACTCAATGGTGACGTAGTCTTTATGTTTCAGCCAGGAGAAGAAGGCTTTGATGGTGCTGGGCACATGATCAAGGAAGGCGTTCTTACTGCAAGCGGGCGAAAAGCTGATACAACGTATGGAATTCACGTGATGTCATCATCAGTGCCAACTGGAACATTTACCACTAAGCCCGGAACCATGATGGCTTCTGCAGATGAAATACATGTAACTGTTGTAGGTATGGGCGGGCATGGTTCGCAACCTCATACAGCCAAGGATCCAATTCCTGTTGCTGCAGAAATGGTGAGCGCACTGCAATTGATGATTACTCGCTCATTTGATGCCTTCGATCCAGTAGTAATTACCGTTGGTCAATTTCATGCTGGCACTAAAGCAAACATCATTCCGGACACCGCAGAGTTCCAAGCAACTATTCGAACATTTTCACCAGAGAATAGAAGTCGAATCAAGGTCGAGGCAGTTCGTTTGTGTGAATCAATTGCTCAAGGTTACGGACTAAGGGCTGATGTAAAAGTTGTCGAGCAATATCCCGTCACAGTGAATAATGACGCGCATGCTCAATTTGTAGGCAAAGTTGCCGCTGAACTCTTTGGCAACGAGGGCTATATGGATATGCCGCACGCAATTGCAGGCGCTGAAGATTATTCACGCGTACTAGAGGCTGTCCCAGGTTCTTACATCTTCCTTGGTGCATCTGTTGATAAAGATGTCACGAAATCTGAAGTCAATCACTCACCGCGAGCGATGTTTGATGATGCTGTCCTGTATCGAGGAACCGCACTGCTCAGTGAGTTAGCAGTGCGTTCATTGAACGAGATGGTCTGATTGATTCATCGCTGAATAGCGATTTAAGTATGTCTTAGGGGATTTTTCGTTATTTTACCCTGTCAGCTTTCAACCATCAAAATTCTCAGGTTAAATTAATGGTTTGGCGGCGGAATTTCATAGATCACCTACTAGTGTTGAAGGGTGAGTGTCGACCAGAAGATATTGAAGGCTCTGGAATCCGAGTCCATTGAAATCCTACGAGAAACAGCTGCAGCGTTTCGCAAACCTGTGATGATGTACTCCATCGGAAAAGACTCTTCAGTATTGCTCCACTTGGCTAAAAAAGCTTTTTATCCAGCGCCAATTCCATTTCCTCTATTGCATATTGATACAACCTGGAAGTTCAAAGAGATGATCTCATTCAGAGATGAGGTTGTAGCTGAGGCAGGTGTAAACCTTCTGGTTCACACAAATCAAGAAGGCGTTGCTGCGGGTGCAAATCCATTCAGCACGGGAATTTCTGAATACACCCGAATTATGAAAACTGTTGCATTGCGACAAGCACTCGATCATCACGCATTTGATGCTGCAATCGGGGGATCGCGGCGCGATGAAGAAAAGAGCCGAGCTAAGGAACGTATTTTTAGCGTTCGAGATGAGGGCCATAAATGGGATCCAAGAAATCAACGGCCAGAACTATGGCGCACGTACAACACACGTTTAGCTCCCGGTCAAACGATGCGAGTTTTCCCTCTGTCGGACTGGACCGAGATTGACATTTGGAGATACATCCTTCAGGAAAATATCGAAGTAAATCCTTTGTACTTTGCTAAAGAGCGCCCCATGGTCAAGCGAGGCGAACAGCTAATTATGGTTGATGATGAACGATATCCACTTTTACCTAATGAAAAACCAGAGATGATAAAAGTTAGATTTAGAACTCTGGGCTGCTATCCGCTCACTGCAGCTGTTGAATCAACAGCAACAAGTATTGTCGAGATTGTTGAAGAGGTATTTTCAGTCAAGCTAAGTGAAAGAGCTACTCGTTTAATTGATGGTGCAGCCGAGGACTCTATGGAAAAAAAGAAGACTGAAGGTTACTTCTAATGGAGAGATCAATAATCAGACTTCTTACTTGCGGCAGCGTTGATGATGGAAAAAGTACTTTGATAGGCCGTTTATTGGTTGAAACTGACAGTATTCCCCACGACACAATTGATTCAACGCGTAATGTTCGACGTAGTGGTTCAACTATTGCTGCAGGAGAAATTGATTTTAGTTTGCTTACCGATGGGTTAGAAGCCGAACGTGAGCAAGGAATCACTATCGATGTTGCTTATCGTTCAATGTCTTTATTGGATGGCAAACGTTTAATCATTTCTGATGCCCCTGGGCATGAGCAATACACGCGAAATATGGCTGTTGCGGCTTCTAGAGCAGATATAGCGCTCGTGTTAGTTGATGCAACAAAAGGAGTTCGCACTCAGACCCTTCGCCATCTCACCATCTGTTCTTTGATGGGAATCAGCCGCGTGATCGTTGCAATCAATAAATTGGATGCAATGAATTACAGCCAGTCCGTCTTTGAAGAGATTCGCGGAAATGTCCAAACTGCCTTAACGCGCATGCATCTTGATGATGTTTTGTTCATACCGTTAAGCGCCTTAGCTGGTGACAATGTTGTGCAGGGTTCGGTGAATATGGGCTGGTATGAAGGACAAACCTTGCTCGAATCAATTCAGGAATGGCGACCAGCAGAAGCAATTGATGCATCTGCACGAATGAGGATCCAATTAATTTCTCGTGCAGAAAATTTCAGAGGTGTATCTGGAACCGTGCACAGAGGTACTTTTAATACTGGTGATGAAGTGAAGATTTTTCCAAGTAATCAGAGCGCTACTATTGCAAAGATTATTACCTATAAAAAAGAGATCCAAAGCGCGCACGATTCAGATGCAGTCACACTACTTTTAGAACCTGAAGTGGATGCAACAAGAGGCGATTTGATTGCTGCCGCTAAGGAAGAGCTGCATCCCTCAGATAGATTTAATGCAGATATTGTGTGGCTTCATGAAGATCCACTCATTCATAGTCGCTCATATCTTCTCATTGCAGGATCAAGCCAAACACCGGCAACAGTGACTCGTATTCGCCACAAAATTGATGTGAATTCGGGAAGTCAGAATTCAGCTACAAATTTGGGTGTAAATGAAATTGGGTCAGTTGAGATCGCAACTGATGCTCCATTAACTTTGTTGCCTTACCTTCAGTCGCGTGAGTTTGGAAATTTCATCCTCGTTGACAGATTAACCTTCAGAACTGTTGGTGCTGGAATGATTCGTCACTCTTTGCGTCGTGGTGAAAATGTTGTTTCTCAAAGATACGAGGTAAACAAGGCAGCCCGCGCATTGCAGAAGAACCAAAAAGCCCAAGTTATTTGGCTAACAGGACTCTCTGGCTCGGGCAAATCAACAATTGCAAATGGTGTTGAAAAACGTCTTCATGCTCTTGGAATGCATCCCTATGTGCTTGATGGCGACAATCTGCGAATGGGATTGAACTCAGATCTTGGATTTACTCCTGAAGATCGAGCAGAAAATGTGCGTCGAATTTCTGAGCTTGCCAAGGTGTTGGTGGATGCCGGATTGATTGTTTTGGTTGCTGTAATCAGCCCATTTGAAACAGATCGCCAACGCGCAAAGTCTCTCTTTGAGGAAGGCGAGTTCCTCGAGGTCTTTGTCGATACTCCAGTCGAAGTGTGTGTTGCGCGGGATCCCAAAGGGCTTTACAAAAAAGCCAGCAAGGGAGAGATTCCAAACTTCACAGGAGTTGGCCAGGGATATGAAACTCCAAAAAATCCAGATCTACATCTCAAGGGCGATGCAGAGTTAGATGAAAATGTAAGCCAGATCTTGGGAGAAATCATTTGAACTGGATTATCTTTGCTTTCGTTGGCAGTACAGCTCAACTAATTGATGGATCACTTGGTATGGGCTTTGGTTTAACAAGCTCCACCTTACTTTTAACTCTAGGCACATCTGCTGCAGTTGCATCTGCTGCTGTTCACTTTGCAGAGATTGGCACAACACTTGCATCAGGTGTTTCACACTGGCATGCGGAAAATATTGATAAAAAGATTTTGGTGCGTCTAGCAATTCCCGGAGGCATCGGCGCTTTTATGGGTGCAACCTTTTTATCATCAATAGATCTTTCATCTTCAAAGGTATTTATCTCCACCCTTTTACTCTTTCTTGGTTTTCTATTGCTGTATCGGAACTTGTTTCAAGGCCCTGCTCCTCAAGTAGCTGACCCCAATAACAATCCACGCTTCCTGACTTTCCTTGGTTTTTCAGGTGGCTTTGTTGATGCAGCAGGTGGCGGAGGATGGGGACCTGTCGTTACTCCTACATTAATGACGACGACAAATATGACACCTAGAAAGATCATTGGAACTGTAAGCGCAGCCGAGTTTATCGTTGCGGTCTCGGCCAGCATTGGCTTTTTACTCAATATCAATAAGTTAGATATGAATTGGTCAATTGTTGGGGGATTAGCTCTGGGTGGCATGCTCATGGCACCTATCGCTGCACGAATTGTTTCCAAGCTCCCACGCAAACAATTAGCAATCTTAGTAGGCGTGGCAGTTATCGTTATAAACGGATACAGAATTATTTCTGGTTAGTAAAATTTTTCAACATTGATCCCTTGCTGCTTCAGTTTCGATAACACTTTGTCGTACTCTCTATCGAATGTAATGGGATCTGTCACTTTTTGCTTCCATTCACCTTGGGACATTTTTTCTGCACGCATCTCAACATTGAAGAATTCACGCATCGAGAGATGATCGGAAATATCAAGAAAATCCAGAATTTTTAGGTACTGAGCTTCTCTGTCAGATGCAATCAATTCTTCTAATCTGATTTCTAAATGTTGTTCATCAGGCAGTTGCGACAAAGATTGATGAGAGACTAGAACTCGATTACCCCACCATTTCAGGGCCTTGAAAGGATCTCTAGGTCCCCAGTTTTCTTTTGAGACTGAATAAGCGACATCTCGACCATCTCGGATCATATTTATAAACAGGGCATTGGGAAAAAGCTGATTTATTAAGTGGGCCTGCATTGTGTTTACAGGGGTGGAATCGGCAAAGTAGCGAACTGTATCTTTCTTGAACTGGCAAGAGGACAAGTCATAGAAGAGTTCTCTACTGGCATTAAGCAGATTTTTCTCGTAAGTAGAGCGGAACCGAGAAGAAATTTCTGCCAATTGTTCTTCAGTAACACCTTGCACAAGGCCACGAGGCTTTCCCTTTTTACCTACCTCACTCCACCACTTACTTTTGAGATTGTTAAGAAAGATATCTTCTTTTCTTTTACCAACTCGATTTCCAATGCTGGCGAGGAAATTGTTGCGAACCCCATAGAAATCTTCCTCAAGCTTTAGTGATCGTCCAAAGTTCAAATCCACAAGTCCATATCGCGAAGTGAGGTATTTAATCTCGCGAGGAAGACTGGAATGTATTTCGGGATGATTCTTGAGCAGATTCACAATAATTGTCGTGCCACTACGACCAGAGCCTCCAGTAAACAGCGGAGTGAAAGCGGCGCTCATTTGAGCACTCTAGTCGTGCTTTTTGAGAAATAAAGGCTTATTCTTGCGATGTGCGATATTCAAAGGGGATTCACAGAGTTGTGCCGATCTTTATTGGCGGCACGGGGCGCAGTGGAACCACGGTTCTGGGAGACCTGCTCAATGAGCATTCACTTGTGCGTACGAGCAACCCTACTGAGATTAAATTTCTAGCCAATCGGGGTGGCTTTTTGGATGTCATTTTTGGCTCAATGAACTCGCAACTTGAAAATCGAGAGAAGATTTCAATTTTCCATTATCGAACTTATCGTCAACGCGCGCAGAAGGATTTGCAACAAAGGCGCGAGCGATTTGATGAGTTCGTCAATAAAATTTGGGAAAAGTGGTGGGAGATCGACGCACCAGCTCCTCATGGCCCTGGTCTTCACGCAGGCATTGATAAGAAAGATCTACAGAGGTTGCTCGGTAATTACTCCAAACACATCAAGCGAAACCCAATTCAGCAGGCTCGAAAATTCATGGAGTCGTTCATCAACTTACAGAAAGACCAAAAGGCAGAAAAATATTGGGCTGAAACAACTCCAATGAATGTTTCGTACTCGCACCGATTGATCAAACTATTTCCCGAAGCCAAATTCATTGTGATTCGTCGAGACCCTAGAGATGTTATTGCCTCGCTACTGACTAAGGACTGGGGACCAAACACTCCTTTGGAAGGTATCGAATGGATCGAATCTAGATTGCGAGCAGATAATGACGCACTTAAGGCAATCGATCCAAAACAAGTTCTGGTTATTCACCTAGAAGATCTTGTAACTAATTCTCCTAATGAGACTTACTCAAAACTTTTAGATTTTCTTGAGCTACAGGATGAGCCAGCAATGCGGAAATTTCATACAACTAAGATGACAACAGAAAATGCATCATCGGGACGTTGGAAGAATGAGATCAATACCCCAGAGTTTAATGATGCGATTGATAGCATGAATGTGCGATTAAAAAATGACAGTATTATTTAAGTGCTAGTTTCCTTTTTAACTCTTACTTTCAATAAGCCATTTCTTACGCTCACGTTCAGGTAACTTTTCTATCGAATATCTCAGCATGGTTCGTGGCATTTTATGTGAATGTTCTTTCAAAAACCCGCGCAGCAACATGACATCTTTTTTGCCTAATTCTCGAAGCATCCAGCCCACAGCCTTATGAATCAGATCCTGATCATCCTTCAGCAAGGCCTTCGAAATTGTGATGGTTGGTTCCAAATCTCCTGCACGAATCAGAGCAAAAGTAAGGATGATTGAAACGCGTCGCTGCCACAATGACTTTGACTTGGAAAGTTTAATTAGTAGTGGCATCGGATCTTCAACTTCAGTCAGGTAAACACCCATCCACGGCGCTGACACATCAACAATGTCCCAGTTATTGATCCGTTCAGCACGTACCTGTTTCAAGTAAAACTCAAATATCTTCTTCCGATCTTGAAGTGATTTTGCGGCCTTGAATTGCAAATTAAGAATTATGGCTGCGCATAAACGTGCTTCATGAAACGGCGAATTAAAAAGTTTTTGAACTTCCGCGAGCTCCATTTTCTTGTATGAGCTTGCAACAGATCGTGTCTGAGGAACTGTTCCACCAAGAAAGAGATCACCTTCAGCGTATTCACCCGGGCCAGTTTTATAGAAACGCGCAAGGTCACTGACTCTGCTTTTCTTGCCGTAGCCCTTGAGTTCTTCAAGTACGAGGCTGGCTTTCATGCCCCAAATATACCTTTCGATGATTAATAGGACTTTGCTCGTTACTATTGGACTCTACGTGTGGATTTGGGGGTTGAGATGATCGAAGCAATTATTCTTGGAATCATTCAGGGTCTTACCGAGTTCCTACCAATTTCATCTAGTGCCCACATACGCATTTTCGGTGAGTTCATGGACGGGGCAAATGACCCAGGAGCCCGCTTTACAGCAATCACTCAGATAGGTACTGAATTAGCTGTTCTGATCTACTTTAGAAAAGATATTGCCGCGATTCTTCGCTCATGGTTTGAGCAAGTTATTCAGCGCAAGGAGTTAATCGGAGAAGCCAAGTCACAGGCTCGAATCGGTTGGTTGATCATTGTTGGAACTGTTCCAATCGTTGTTCTCGGATATCTTGGCAGCGACATCATCGAAAACAATCTTCGTTCACTATGGCTAATCGCAACAACATTGATCGTCTTTGGCGTAATTCTTGGTTTAGCAGACACTTATGGAAAACGTGAGCGAACTTTGGATCAACTGACCAATCGTCACGGAATCATGTATGGCCTTGCGCAAGCATTGGCTTTGATGCCGGGTGTATCGCGTTCTGGTGCGACAATTGCAATGGGTCGTTTCCTTGGTTACAAACGTGAAGCTGCTCTGCGTTACTCATTCCTATTAGCGGTTCCGGCTGTCTTTGGAAGCGGTTTCTACCAACTACAAGGTGCACTTTCATCTAATGAAAGTAATGTTTTCTCATTAACTGAAACAGCTGTCGCAACCGGAATTGCTTTTGTTGTGGGGTACCTGGTTATCGCCTGGTTGCTCAAGTTTGTTTCAACTAAGAGCTTCATGCCATTCATTATTTATAGAATTGCTTTGGGAACACTGCTTTTGATTCTTCTGGGATCAGGTGTTATTTCAGCGTAAGGAAACCCGTTTCCTCCTGGATTGGCGAAGTACTTAAAACGCTTCTACGATTGCTCAGTGTTTGAATTCCATAAGTTCCCACTGACAAAGCCATTAGCTGACAAGTTTCGGGAAAACGTCTCTGGTTCTAAAGATGGTCGACCAGATTGGGTGAACTCAATTGGACTCGGAAGTGGTCCCGGATTGTTTGGACCAGACAGTGCGGTGTGGCAAGTACATGGAAATATCGCAACTTTAGTCGGGGGAGTTCGTGCTCTCTTGTTACAGGCCGCCCACCCTGCACCATTGGCAGGAGTCGCCGAACATTCGCGCTACGAAACAGATCCCCTTGGGCGTCTTGCTGGAACAACTAGATGGTTAACAGTGACAACTTTTGCTGCAGAAGAAGTTATTAAACGCGAAGCGGCACGCGTCAACGCAATGCATGACCATGTGAAAGGTGATTTCACTAATAAACAAGGTGGGCACCAAAGTTATAAAGCAAAAGATCCCCGCTTCTTATTGTGGGTTCACTGTGCATTTACAGATTCATTTTTAAAGGCTCACCTTGCACTTGGCTATCCAATCGATCAAGGAGCAGATGCCTACGTTGCTCAATGGAGCAAGAGCGCGATTCCACTTGGTTTAACCCAGGCACCGATGTCAGTTGCTGAACTAGAGGCAACTCTTGATGATTTCAGAAATAATGATTTGGCACGAGTCGAACGAACAGCAGATGTCGTTCGTTTTATTATGGAGCCACCTTTTGGGGGAGCGGGTAAGTTTTTCTATAAGGTTATTTCTAATGCCGCCATTGCAACACTTGATCCTCGTGAATTAGAGCTGTTGGGATTGAAACCACGTTCGAAAATTTGGCTTCGAATATCACGCATAAGCCTTGATATTTTTCTCGCAATTCTTGGACCCGAGCCACCTGCAATGAAAGTTGCTCGCGAACGAATTGCAACTGGCACAATTAATCCATGATCACAATCCCAGTTGTAGAACTGTTAACACCTGATCAATGGGAACGTGTGCGCGCCATCCGTCTGAGGGCACTCGAAGATAGTGGCCATGCCTTTGGTGGAACCTTTGATGCTGAAAGTGCTGAAGATGAAGCAACCTGGCGATTAAAGTTTGAAAAGAATGATTTCTTGATTGCATCAGTAGACAGTGCGGATGCAGCGATGCTTTACATAGAAGTCCTTAAGGGAGATTTCGGTGCAACGTGCTGGATAGGTGGCTGCTGGAGCGATCCCAACTTTCGTGGAAAAGGCTTAATGCGGGCGATGTTTACCTATATTGATCAACAAGATAAAGATTGGAAAGTTCAGGGCTTAGGCGTTTGGACAGATAACTTCAGTGCCATTGCAGCATATGAAAATTTAGGTTTTGTAAAGATGGGCGAGGACACTGCAAGCACTCGCCAACCCGGTAAGTTTTTTCAACGAATGATCCGAAATTCTCAGGACTAAGCGTTTTCAAGTTTGTAGCCAAGGCCACGAATAGTTTGAATTAAAACGGGGTTAGCAGGATCTGATTCTACCTTTGCACGTAAACGCTTGATATGAACATCAAGGGTCTTTGTGTCTCCGTAATAATCCCCGCCCCACACACGATCGATTAACTGGGAACGCGTTAGCACACGTCCAGAGTTTCGCATCAAGAATTCAAGTAATTCAAACTCCTTTAAAGGCAAGGCAACCGGGTTTCCACTGACGAAAACTTGATGCTTGCCAATGTTCAAGCGAATCGGACCAACTTCAAGTAAGTCCTGATCTTGATTGGAACCATCTTCACCCTGACCTCTACGCAAGACCGCTTTAATTCGAGCGATTAACTCTCGTGATGAATAAGGCTTTGTCACGTAATCATCGGCACCTAATTCAAGACCTACTACCTTGTCGATTTCAGCATCTTTTGCGGTCAACATAATGATTGGAACTTGTGATTGGGTACGAATTGTTCGACAAACTTCGACTCCTGATACCTCTGGAATCATCAAATCGAGAAGAATGAGGTCAGCTCCATCAGCATTAAACATATTGATCGCCTGCCGGCCATCTTCTGCGATAGCGGTCTCAAATCCCTCTTTTGTTAGCAGAAAAGCCAAGGCTTCGGAAAATGATGCTTCATCTTCAACAATTAGAATTCTGGTCATTCTTTATCCCCCAAATAGCCACTGTATTCTGGCAACATCAATGTGAATGTACTTCCGACATTTTCGGCGCTCCACACCTTTACATCTCCTCCATGTTTAGCAGCTACGTGTTTAACTATTGATAGGCCTAACCCAGTTCCTCCTGTTTGTCGGGACCGTGCAGGATCAACGCGATAAAAGCGTTCAAAAATTCTGACTAAATCTGCTTCTGGAATGCCTATTCCTTGATCAGTGATTGAGATTTCTGCAATGTGATCTTTGACCCGACTAATTACTGCAACCTTGGTGTTTTCTGGTGAATAATTGATTGCGTTATCAATAAGATTTTGCAAAGCCATAATCAATTGATCTCTATCACCCAAAATTTTTGCTTCTGATTCCTCATGGAAAGTTACGGTTACTCCACGGTTCTCAGCATTGATTTGAGATTGATCAATTGCTTCCTTTACTAAATATGCAACTGATACCTCAGTTGGCTCTTGCAAAGGATCAGAATCTTGCAAGCGAGAAAGATTGATAATCTCTTGTACTAAATCAGTTAAACGTTTTGCCTCAGATTGCATGCGGGTTGCAAATTTAACGACGGAATCTGGCTCATCTTTGGCCCCAAGAACTGCCTCGCTCAACAGCGATAAAGCACCGATAGGGGTCTTCAACTCATGAGAAATATTTGCGACAAAATCTCGACGAACATCATGAATTCTTTGCGCTTCACTTTCATCTGAAATCAATACCAAGACATACTGGTTTTGCGTCAACGGTAGAACATTGACAGTTAATTCATGTTTGCCTTCACCGATCGGCCCGCGAGGCAAATCAATCCGCCCTGTTTGCTTCATATTGGAACGTCTTACAACTCTTACTGTGGCCAGGAGCTCTGGATTATCAAGTCTTCCATCACGCAGAATTCCTAGTTTTTCAACCCCTGGTGTTTTGAAGGTAGCCACATCACCCGGGGCGAGAATTATGGAGTCTCCATCAAGATTTTCTAAGGTGCGAAGTAGTAATTCCGGCAGCCCGACTGGGGTTGGAACTTCAACCACCTGCCGTTTAAACCGCATGTAGAAACTGTATCGGTAGAAAACACGAGTTAACCGTCCGTTCACCGTTTGGCTTGCTTATGTTAAGGATGAAGCCCTACCTTTGCGCCATGGCTCTAATCCGCTCGGCATATCAAGATGAACTAGACAATGTTTCTCAGTCACTCGTTGACCTGACAAACATGGTGACCGCTTCAATGGTGAAGGCCTCGAAAGCGATTCAATCTGCCGACTTAACCTTGGCCGAAGAAGTGATCGCATCAGATTTCAAAATTGATGATTTTCAGCATGAGCTAGATGCCCGAATCATCGACATCATTGCCCGTCAGCAGCCAGTGGCTACAGACCTGCGCGCCCTGGTAACGGCGATGCGAATGAGCGCAGATTTAGAGCGCATGGGCGATCTGGCACACCACATTGCAAAGGTAGCCAGACTGCGCCATCCAGATCGCGCAATTCCAGAATCCCTCATTTTGCCCTTTACTGAAATGGGTCATGTGGCTGAAAAGCTATCGATCATGGTGGCCGCCGTTATTACCACCCGCGACACTGAGATGGCTTTGCAGGTTGAAAAGGATGATGATGAGATGGATGATCTTCACAAGAAGGTTATTTCAACCATCATCAAAGATGAAACCGGCTTGAGCCTGGAGTCAGCGATTGATTTGACCTTATTGGGTCGCTACTACGAGCGCTACGCAGATCATGCGGTTTCGGTTGCACGCCGGGTGTACTTCTTGGTTACAGGAACTTTCGCCTAATTAAATAACCTGTACAACTCACCCCACTTGGGGTGATGTCGCCTTGCCTACTGCACGCTCAGGCATCACCCTTAACCCATGAGCGGCAAAGAGATTCTCACCCCTTCGGTTGATCGCTCGCGCCTGGTCCCACCGGCAATTCCGGCCACATCCATTTCTCGCAAACACCTATTCCATCTTTTTGAAACAGACTTGCCGGGAGTCACCGTCGTTGCAGCTCCTGCTGGTTTTGGGAAGAGCTCTTTGGTTTCTCAGTGGGCGCAATCTGTTGAACGTCCGACAGTGTGGTTTTCGGTTAATCCTGAGGATTCGATTCAAGGTTTTTTTGCACATGTTCTTGAATCAATACGAATTGTTTTCCCTGGCTTTGCATCAGAGTTTGAAAAGGAACCTAGTCCCAACGCCATGCAGAACGTCAAAAAACTGACAAAAGCTGTGGGTGAAATACAGAGTGGATTTAATTTTGTACTCAATAACGCGGCTTCAGATAATCCTGCAGTTGCAGATTTTGCCCAAGCGTTGATTGATCACCTTCCAGATAATGTCCACTTGGTAATTATTCGACGGGTTACCCCAACTACATCATTAGCAAGATATGCAAGTCTTGGAAATCTAAGTCTGATTACAAGTCAAGATTTAAAGTTTTCACCCGAAGAAGTTTCGCGAATTGCCAACCTTAATGGTGCAGATATCGACAATGATCACTCCCGCAGATTGCTTGATAAATGTGATGGCTGGCCGGCAGCTGTTCAGATGATTACTCGCTCTATTGCACGCGGAAACCAAAGTTCAAACTTTGAAACTGAATCTGGCTCTAGCCCACTTGCGGTTTTGGCTCTTGAAACTATCAACTCACTCAACCCAGAGAATAGATCTAAAATTTCACGGTTGATTTTGCTCTCAGAATTTGATCTAGAAACTGCGGCGATAGTTCTGGGGGAGGATTTCTCTGAAAGCTATATCAATAAGTTAGCTACAGATGGCCTCTACATGAGTGTTTCGTCGGGGGCTAGCCGAGTCTATAGATTTAATGACATTGTCTATGAAGTCTTGTCACAGCAAGAGTACGGAAATCCCAAGGAAAATAAGAAAATTCACGAAAAACTTTCCACGCACTTTTGGGAGAAAAGAGATTACAGAAAAGCTCTGGAACATGTCTTTAAATCAGGAAACAAGGACAAATTTCAACTGTATTTAGATACCGGTATCCGGCACATGGCAGTTATTGGTCGAGGGGACCAATTAATTAAATGGTCTGAATACGCAGGTGATTCGTCTTCACGTGGTGAAATGATAAAGAAGACGATCAAAGTTGTTGGACATCTTGTAAATCTTGAATTTGCGCGAGCCGAAGCTTTGGCAACCGAACTTGAAATGATTTCGGGACAAAGTAAAGAACTTGAATTTTTGACTCAACTTACTTCAATGGCTTTTGCTCACATCTACTTTGCGCGGGGAGAGTTCACACGCTCGCTTGCGATGATTGACCGAGCCCTATCAACCGATTCCCCCTATGAATCTATCGAGAACACAGATCGCATCGCTTTGCTTCGCCTTAAGGCCGGAATTCACTTTCTTTATGATCAACCAGAAGAGATCAATGAGTGCCTGAAGAAAGCTCGAATCCTTTTGAATTCTGGCAATGTAATTAACGCACCGTATTACATTACTTGTATTACCTCTCTTTCTTTATGGTGTGAAGGACGCTTTTTTGAAGCGGCGGAGCATGCATCGATTGCAATCAATCAAGCATTAATTGCAGGTTATTCATCTATTAGCGCCCCGTTTGATGCGTACATGGTGTTAGCTCGCTGCCAGTTAGAGCTCTCGCAGATAGATAAAGCGATCGAAACTTCAACATTGCTTTTTGAAAAATCCTCTGAATCAAATATTTGGCCCTGGGCATTGATGGCCGAAGGCACTCGCGCACGAATCAATATCACAAAGGGCCAGATCCCTCAGATGATGGAAATTGTTAAACAACAACGAGCAAGGCTGGAAACGTTGAGGTCGCCACACGAACTCAGTTGGCTTGTTGATATCACCGAAGTCTTTTTACGTTTTGTCCTTGATGATTGGGAGAGAGCAGAAGAACTTTTGCGCCGAATGCCCAAAATTGAAATGGTCCGGCAGATTGATTTAAACGTTAAGTTTCAAGCCGACCCAAAGAAAATTCCCACATTAATTGAAGGATTCCCTGAAGAAACTCCTCGGGAAAAGGTCAATAAGTTTCTCTATCAGGCAACCATCAATATAGATAGTGAAAACGTCGCTTTGGGGTATCTCAATAAAGCGCTGGATATTGGCGCAGAAGTTGGATATCACGAATATTTTGTAAGGCAACATCGTCTGTACCCCATCATGGTGAAGGCAGCTGCTGCCCAACCAACTGTATTCAGAGAAAGCGTGGTTAATGAAATGACAGAACGAATTCAAGCAATGAATTCAGATACTGGAGCGCTAGAAGAAAAATTGACCACCAGAGAATTAGAGATCTTGAAGCACTTAACCACCGGTGTTCCATTAAGTGCAATTGCAAAACAGCTACATATTTCGCAAAATACGATGAAGACACATTTGCGCAATGTCTATAGAAAACTAGCCGTAGATGGTCGCCATACTGCGGTAGAAAAAGCAAAGAAGCTACTACTTATCTAAGTAGATGCAGCCACTCAATAATTTGATGGGCTAAGGTTCTAGCCATGGGTCCAGCATTTAATCGTTTATGGGCTGGAAGCATTGTTTCTAACTTAGCTGACGGCGTTTTGATTGCCGCAGCACCTTTATTAGCTATCACTTTGACCGATAGCACCGTGCTGATTTCGATTATTGGGGCAATGGTGATGTTGCCTTGGTTGCTCTTTGCGATTCCCATCGGTGCCATGGTGGATCGCGTTGACCGCAGATTCATTTTGGCGGCCTCTAACGCAATCCGTAGCGCGGTTATCGGAGTCTTGGCCCTTGGCATCGCAACCGGGCATGTAACTATTCATTGGTTGATATTTTCAGCCTTTGTTATTGGAGTATGTGAAGTTGCAACCGATACAACTGCGCAATCCTTGATTCCACAGATTCTTGATGAAGAGCATTACGAAAAAGGCAATTCAAGACTTCAGATTTCAGAGACCGTTATTCAAGGGTTCATTGGGTCGCCTCTTAGCGGCTTTCTTTACGCCTTGGCTATTTGGCTTCCATTTTTCATCAACAGTATTGGTTATGCAGTTGCGACTGCTTTAGCTCTCTCGATTCCGATTCAGTACTTGCAAGATGTCCGAAGTGAGAACGCTAGTGAGAATAAGCCACATTTTATTGAGGATGTTAAGTTCGGAATCAAATACCTGTACAACCACAAAGTTTTGCGGCGATTAGTGCTAACAACTGCAACTATTGGTGTCTGCTATTCAATGGGAACGGCAACCATAGTTTTGTTCATCATTAAAGAGTTAGAACTCGAGCCCAAATACTTTGGTGTAGTGCTTTCCATCCAAGGAATTGGTGCTCTTATTGGTGCAATTGTCGCCCCAAAGGCTTCAAAGAAATTTGGCCGAAGCATCATGATGACTCTAGGAATCACGGGTAGCTCAGTCATTCTTTTAGCTCAGGGATTTTCACCAAACATCTATGTTTTTGTGGCCCTGGCCACCTTTGGTGGTTTTGCAATTGCCCAATGGAATATCTTGTTGATGGCTACCTATCAAACAATTATTCCGAATCATTTGTACGGAAGAATTCATGGCACTCGTCGAACATTGGTGTGGGGCCTCATGCCAATTGGCTCAGTTCTGGGCGGCGTACTTGCACACTTTAGTTTGCGCTTGCCAATGTATGTCGGCGGAGTTATTGCCTCCGTCATTGCCATCAGTTCGATTAAGTTTTTCATGGGAATTGCCAGCCGGGTAGAAGCGGCTCAGTAGCCCATTTCTCACCCCTTCGATAAGCATAAATTGTGGATTTCTCAGAGAAGGGTTACAAAGTTGTTATCAAAATAGGCTCATTCCTGCTGTTCATTTCTTGCTCATTTGCCGTTCATTAGGGCAGACTTCATCCACCAAAAGCGCCTTCGGGGTTGGTCGACTCTCCGCAGACGCTTTTCTTTAACCCTCAAGGAGGAACTATGAAGTTCACACGTAGCGCAAAGTTTGCGCTCGCAGTTGCAGCTTCGGCAGCGATGGCAGTTTCACTGCTAACGCCTGCTCAAGCAAATACACGTTCAACAGTAGCAATTTATTACTCAAACCCACTCACTGGGTTTAATGCAAGCACACCAAAGACAAATCTTGTAACAAATGCAGATGCTGAGTACTTACAGTTCTCAGGATTTGCTTATTACAACGACAAGGGTGTTTACGTCCCAAATACAACTTTTGGAAGCTACCGAGTCTCAAAGAGTGCTGCAACGGATTTCCGAACATCATGGACAGTAAATCCTGGCCGTGTTTGGTCAGATGGAACTCCAATCACAGGAGCCGATTTGCTTTTTGGTCATATCCTCGCAAGTTCTGATTACAGCAAGGATGCAGGTCTAGGCGATCCAATCACAAAGAAGGACAACGCCTTCGACTCTCTTTCATACGGTTCAACCTACGATACGAACATCAAGGGAATTTCTATCAGTGGAGACACTGTCACACTTTCATGGCCTCGCAAGATGCCAAACTGGGAGCTGCTTGGAGTTGGACCAGCACCAGTACACGCATATGTTTTGTTGGCAGAAGGCAAAAGTGAACTTGGATCAGCTTCTGAGAATTTAGCTGCGAAGGCACGATTCTTAAAAGCTTTCCAAGATAAAGACTCTGTACTTCTAAAGAAGATCGCGGCTGTTTGGAATAAGGACTACACGATTGCCGACGTTTCATCCAAGACAAATCCTCTTCTATTCGTGGGTAATGGTGGATATCTTGTGGATGCGGCAGTTAAGGGCCAGTCTGTAACTTTCAAGAAGAATCCAAGATATAACTCAGGGCCAAAGCTCTCAGGTGCTATCGATACAATTATTTTCCGTTTCCTTTCGGACGGAACTGCGGCAGCGCAAGCACTTGCTAACGGCGAGCTTGACATTTATGAAGGTCAAGCAACTGTTGACGGAGTTGCAAAGTTGAAGGCAACAAAGGGCGTTGCTGTGTTCACAGGAAGCAGCGCGGTTTATGAGCACATTGATATCAATATGTGCGAAGACTCCAAGTCTGTTTTCAATCCTCTTGTAAGTGGTGAAGCAAAGGCAAGAGCTCTCCGCGAAGCATTTCTTCTAGCTATTCCACGTGAAGAAATATTGGACAAGCTCGTACGTCCAATTGCTCCAACTACTCCGATACTTCGTTCATCCTTTTCTTTCCCAGGAATGGCAACATACGACAAGACTGTTGTTGCAAATGGATCAGCGAGATACATGGAGTCACAAGATGTACGAACTAAGCGTGCTTTGGCACTTGTCAAGAAGTACTATCCAAAAGCATCTGCAACAAATCCTGGCTTCACAGTGAGCTATTTGTTTGGAAACCCTGACAATACTCGCCGTGTAGCACAGTCCGCATTGATCAAGGCTGCTGTTGCAAAGGCTGGAATCAATCTAAACGTTCAACCACAAACTGGTTGGGGCGGCAAGATCGGAACAGCACCATTTGATGTTGCAGGTTTTGCCTGGAGCAAGTCAAGTGATGCACAATTCTCAACTAACCCATTGTTTGATAGCAACGGTGGAAACAACTACAGCTGCTGGAATAATCCAACAATTGATAAGTTGCTTCTTCCTCTAGCTGAACGAACATGGTCAAATACTGTTCTTTCACAGATCTATACAAATGTTGAGCGTGAAATCAACAAGCAATCCTGGACTCTTCCAATTTTCCGTCATCCATTAGTTCTTGGATATAACGAAAAACTACAGAATGTCAGTGCTGCACCATTCTCTCCAAATATTATTTGGAACTATTGGGAGTGGACTTACAAGGGCTAATAATCCTTAGCAATACAGGAGTGGCACTCAGATTAATGGGTGCCACTCCTGTACATTGCGGGCGAATAAGTTTGATTTCTAAGTAAACTGTCATATGCGTGAAACTTGAAGGGGATGAAATGTTAGCTTTTATCGCAAGACGTTTAAGCGTTCTTGTAGTTATTCTTTTTGGATCAAGTTTTATCATTTACAATTTGGCAGCTATTTCAGGTGACCCTGTTGAAGATTTGAGATTTAGCGATCAGCCCGAAGCTAAGTTACAACTTGAGAAATTAACCTTAGAATTAAAGCTAGATGTACCCCCTCCATTGAGATACTTCATGTGGCTTCGATCTGTTCTTGGAGTATTTATAGGTAAACCAGATTTTGGAATGTCTCGAGAGGGATACCCGGTAATTGAGGAGCTGGCTGGGGCCATCCCCGTCACTCTGAGACTAGTTTTCATGGCAACTTTGATCGCAATTGTGCTGGGCATAAGCTTGGGAATTATTACTGCGTTACGTCAGTATGGCCGATTCGACTACTCGGTGACTTTTATGTCCTTCCTACTGTTTTCTTTGCCAATCTTTTGGGTGGCAGTTCTTCTCAAGGAATACATGGCAATTTCCTTCAACAACTTTCTACTAGAGCCCAAAGTTCCCATAACATGGACGTTAGCTCTTAGTTTGGTTGTTGCCTTGTTCTGGGCATCGGCAATTGGTGGTAATCGAAAGAGATTTTGGAGCACCTTTGCTATAGCTGGGTTAACAAATGCTTTTCTTTTGCAACTTCTTTCCTGGATGGATTGGTTTTCCACCCCACAATTGGGACCAATTGTCCTGACTTTGATGTCAGCAGGTATCGCTATTGGAATAACTGCACTTTCGACTGGTCTCGATAACAAGTCAGCCATGAGAGCTGCTTTGACAATGTCAGGCGCTTCATTGATTGCATATTATCCAACACAGTATTTCTTCAACACATTTCCAGGAGCATTGACCCTCATTGCGCTGCTTGTATTTACGCTATTTTTGAGTTTTATCGTAACTAATTTCTTTGCAAAAGTAGATAAGGGGCCTGTTTTGCGTGCAGCTACGCTTACCGGTGTGCTGACAGGTGTTCTTTTTATACTTGATCGATTAATGCAATCATGGGTGCCATACGTTGGCACAGATGCAGTAAATGGACGTCCAGTCCCAACTGCATGGCAGGTTAATACACAACTATATGATGAGAACCCTGATTACTGGATTAATTTACTCGACATTGCTATGCACTTAATTCTTCCAACTATCGCACTAACTTTGATTTCATTTGCAGGATATGTTCGATATTCAAGAGGAACTTTGCTCGAAGTTCTCAATCAGGATTATATTCGTACCGCACGAGCAAAGGGTTTGAATGAGCGAACAGTAGTGATGCGACACGCATTCCGTAACACGATGATTCCAATTTCCCAGATCATAGTGTGGGATTTTGCTGGCCTAATTGGTGGTGCAATTATTACGGAGAGGGTGTTTGGCTGGCAAGGCATGGGTACTCTTGTTAATAAGGCAATTGTCGGCGTCGACCTCAATCTATTGATGGCCGTGTTTTTTGTAACAAGCACCCTTGCGTTACTTGCAAACCTCGCTGCCGATATTTTGTACTCGTACTTGGATCCACGCATCAGAATCGGAGGAAATTAAATTGAAAAGGGACAACAAGGAAGATTTGAATGTGCCAAGTCAAGATGGCTCCGAAAATGCGATCGCCAATAAGGAAACGGAAGGCTTAAGCCAGTTTCAGATTGTACGAAGAAGATTTTTTAGGCATAAGGCCGCGATGGTTTCGCTCTTCACGCTCAGCTTCATTATCCTATTTGTTTACACCGCATTGGACTTCAAATTAGGACCATGGAAGATTTCGGGATGGTGGCGTCACGAAACTGAGGACCTTTTGGACCTAACATCAGAAGGATGTGCGGAGTATGTTGTAGGTTGCCCGACTGCCAGCCTAAGACCTAAGTTCCTAGGAGGTTCTGGAATTGGTTTAGGACAGCACCCATTTGGGCAAAATGACATTGGAAATGATTACTTCGCATTAGTCATGCGGGGAGCACAAAGGTCCATTCTGATTATGTTTATTATCGGATTGATTGCGGGAACGCTTGGAACAATCGTGGGTTCAATTGCTGGTTACAGCAGGGGAATCATCGATGCAATTCTCATGAGATTTACGGATTTCATCATTACCATTCCGACCATCATTATCGGAGCGGTTATCGGCTTCCGGTTTGGCAACCTCGGAGTTGCATTTCTTGGTCTGCTTCTTGGACTGTTCTCTTGGACAGGATTATCCCGATTGGTTAGAGGCGAATTTTTGACACTTCGGGAAAGAGAGTTTGTGGATGCAGCGCGAGTTGCCGGAGCTTCAACTCGAAGGATTATCTTTAAGCACATTCTTCCAAACGCAGTTGGCGTAATTATTGTGTCAGTAACGCTATCAATGTCTGGTGCAATTCTACTTGAGACTTCTCTGAGCTATTTAGGTTTTGGAGTTGTCGCTCCGGATATTTCTTTGGGACTCTTGATTAGTCAGTACCAAGAATCATTCACCACTAGACCTTGGCTATTCTGGTATCCAGGATTATTCATCGTTGCGATTGCGTTAAGCGTTAACTTTATTGGAGATGGATTGAGAGACGCTTTTGATCCTCGCCAGCGAAGGAGAATTTCAAAAAAGGAACGCGAGCAAGCCAAATCTATCGTTGCTTCAGGAAATTCTAATGAGTAACACTAAATATGATTCCAGCGGCAAGGAACAGACAAATGATTATGTTTGTCGTGACATTTACTTGTCGATGAATATGTTCCGATGGCTGAACGCTTCCCCCATTTCGCTCTTTTATTCCAAGCCTTATCAAATGAGCTGCAACTCCCGAATCACTGGCGGGGGAGTCACCGATGCTGATGGAGTCAAGGTCATCAAAACCCAATCCGCGGATTTCACTTCTCGGAATTTTCCTGGCGTTTCGTCTAGTAGATGCTGTAGCTACCCAAACTGGAATCGAATGGTCGCTGGTAGTAATTTTAAGAACAAACTTAGTCTCAAGCTCTTTGACTCGATCCCAACCAATTTCCCAAGTGTCAAAAGGGTTAATAACTTTAATTCCTTCATTGGTCAGGATCAGGTTGGGTCTTTGCAAAACGCTGTAGATTATAAAGTTCGCCGAGAGAATCCAAAACGCGGTTTCTATACTGAACAAAATATCACTCGAGAGAAAAGTTTGAACTCCAAGCGTGGTAGTGAATGCGTAGAAACCCCAAGCAAAAATTACATTCTTAACAGGTCGAAAATTTCTAACATCAATCATGTTTCCACCTCACAACAGAACGGCGAGTATATTCATGTCTAGTCCAATACTTCAAGTAAAAAACTTCGCCGTAGATTTCTGGGTTGACGGGGTTTGGTATCCAGCAGTGGTAGATATGAATCTTGCACTCGATGCGGGTAAGGTTACCGCGATCGTAGGTGAATCAGGTTCCGGAAAGTCGACAACAGCACTTGGCCTCATGTCCTTACTTGCTTCAAATGCTCGCATGTCTGGATCTGTAAAGGTTAAAGATGAAGAGATGCTCAATGCCAAGGCGATGACCTTAAGAAAATTCCGTGGCAAAGAGGTTGCCTACATTTTTCAGGAGCCAATGACTGCTCTCAATCCGGTATACACAATTGGTTTCCAGATAACAGAAACGCTCCGCAACCATTTTGATATGGGTCCAAAAGAAGCGCATGTACGTGCTCTCGAATTGATCACAATGGTGGACATCCCAGATCCTGAAAAATCCATTGATAAATATCCTCATCAACTTTCAGGTGGTCAGCGTCAACGTGCCATGATTGCGCAGGCACTTGCTTGTGATCCTGCTCTATTGGTTGCGGATGAGCCAACAACCGCCCTTGATGTGACCGTTCAAGCTGAGATTCTTGATTTGATGCGAGATCTCAAGGGAAAGTTGAACTCAGCTATCTTGCTTATCACCCACGACATGGGTGTTGTGGCAGATATGGCAGATGAAATCCTTGTCATGAAGGATGGAATCACTGTTGAACATGGCACAGCTGATCAAATCTTTAATGAGCCGCAGCATCCATACACACAGCAGCTACTAGGTGCTGTTCCAAAACTGGGATCAACCAAGAAGCGAGAACTTCCCTACAAGGAAAATGCTAAGCCCGCACCTGTCTTGAAGTTGGAAAATGTAACCATCGAGTATCCAAAGCGTGGGCGCATTCCAGCTTTCGTCGCAGTGAAGAATTTCAATCTCGAGATTTACCCAGGCGAAATCGTTGGCCTCGTTGGTGAATCGGGATCCGGAAAGACAACAGTCGGTCGTGCATCTATTGGATTACTTCCAATCAAGGAAGGTTCACTTGAGATTGTTGGTAAGGATATTAGCCGTGCATCCCAAAAGGAGCTTTTTTCGATTCGCCGTCACACGGGAATTGTTTTCCAAGATCCGGCTTCATCACTGAATCCACGTCTACCAATTGGTGAATCAATTGGGGAACCAATCTTCTTGGCAGGTTTAGCCAAAGGCACAGAGCTTGCGCATAAGGTTGAAGATCTATTGGACCAAGTTGAGCTTCCACGTAGCTACCGCAACCGTTACCCACACGAACTTTCAGGTGGACAACGCCAGCGCGTCGGTATCGCACGTGCGCTCGCACTTACACCAGATCTTCTTATTGCAGATGAACCAACATCAGCGCTAGATGTATCTGTTCAAGCTCGATTCCTCGAGCTATTGCAGGAGCTTCAGGGCAAACTGAACTTTGCATGTTTGTTCATTTCTCACGACTTGGCAGTTGTAGACATCCTGTCGCACCGAATTGCAGTTATGCAAAATGGTTTGCTTGTCGAAGTTGGCGACCGTGATCAGATTTTGAAGAATCCAAAAAATGATTACACCAAGCGTCTTATTTCAGCTGTTCCAGTGCCAGATCCGAAGGAACAGAAGATTCGCCGCGAGGCTCGTTTAGCGGGCAAGAAGTAATCCTGCATGGATCAGGACCTGCTGGTCTTTGGTCTTGATTTAGTTTCAACCTTTGCATTTGCATTGGTTGGAGCAAGAGTTGCTGCCAGCAAAGGTTTAGATTACGGCGGCATTCTTTTTATCGCAGCAATTGCTTCGATTTCTGGCGGCACATTGCGCAATTTGTTTATGGCCAGCAACCGCCATGGATTCAGTATCCGTGGCTGTTCGCACCAATCATTGTTGCATTTTTAATCACTATTGCAATGGGAAAGATCCAAGATGTTGGTCGCTTTGCACTGTCCCTTGATACTTTGGGGTTGGCCGTTGCAACGGTTTCCAGTGTTCAGTTCGCACTTTCAAATGATGCACCGCTAGTAGGGGCATCAGTTCTTGGATTAATTGGTGCGGTTTCTGGTGGCTTGTTCCGAGACATCATGTGTCAGACGGAACCAGTTCTGCTGCACCGCGAAACCATTGGAACCGCCTGTCTGTCGGGTGCGTTTGTTTACTTGGCACTAGATGCCATAGACCTTCATGAGGCCGCGGTGGTTGCGATTGCTGGCCTTGTTGTTGTCCTGGTCCGCGAGCTATCGATCAAGTACAACTGGAACCTGCCTAAGGTTGTGAAGAACCCTTAGTCGCGAGACTGCCCACTTCGATGGGTATATCGGCCCAAGAAATCGGCCTTCATGTCGGCAAAGTTTCCATCAATGAGCGCTTGACGTATTTCATCCACCAAGCGAACAATAAATCTTTCATTATGAATCGTTGCTAAGGTCGCGCTAATGATTTCTTTTCCGCGGAATACATGGTGCATATAAGCCCGTGTGTAGTGCGTACAGGTGTAACAGTCGCATTTGCTGTCTATGGGCGTGAAATCCCGCTTAAAACGGCTGTTAGACAGGTTAAAACGCCCCTCCATCGTGTACACAGCGCTTGTGCGTGCAATTCTGCTGGCTAATACGCAATCAAAGGTGTCACAACCGTTTTCAACGCCCACAAATAGATCTTCTGGGGCACCAATTCCCAATAAGTGACGGGGTTTGTCTTCGGGCAAGATTTCATTGACCCAGGAAACGATTGTTCCTAGCTGGCCCTTGTCTAACGCCCCACCGATTCCAAATCCATCAAAGGATTGGCCGCTTGATTCCAAAGTTCCAAGATCAGCGGCCGCTTTTTTGCGAAGGTCCTCGTATTGAGCTCCTTGGATTACACCGAAAAGGGCCTGGTACGGCTTGCCGATTCGCTCTTCGGTGAGGCGCTTGTGTTCATCCAGGCAACGGATGGCCCAGGCATAGGTGCGATCCATCGCAAGCTCTTGATAAGGGCGGGTGTTGTGCAGGGTTGTGCATTCATCAAATGCGAACATGATGTCGGCACCGATTTGATGTTGAACTTGCATCGATACTTCAGGAGTAAATCGATGCATCGATCCATCAAGATGGGATTTAAAAGTTACACCTTCATCATCAACATGGGCTAAGCGATCCTTGTTTCCTGCAATCACATCATCTCGACGAAATGTTTGCGCATCCATCGCCAAAACTTTTTTGAAACCAACACCTAAAGACAAAACCTGGAAACCACCAGAGTCAGTAAATGTTGGCCCAGGCCAATTCATAAATTTAGCTAGCCCGCCGGCCTCATCTAAGACATCAGAGCCAGGTTGTAAATACAAGTGGTAAGCATTTGAAAGCAAGGCCTGCGAACCCAGATCTTTCATTGCCTCTGGCAGCACAGATTTAACGGTGGCTTTAGTACCTACCGGAATAAATGCTGGCGTCTGAATCGGCCCGTGCGGTGTATTGATTGTTCCAACACGGGCCAACGAACTAGTTTCAGCATGCTTGATATCAAATGAAAAACTCAATGCATTACCAAATTTGAACTCGAGCTTGTTCCTCTAGCCACAGCGCATCTTTGTCGGTAACGCCGAACTCTTCATAGAAAGGAGTGAAGTTTTTAAGGATTTGATTGCAACGAAATTCAGCAGGTGAATGCGGATCAATAGCAATTCTGCGGCGCATCTCTTCTGGGCGAACCTTGGCACGCCAAATCTGTGCCCATGAAAGCATTAATCGTTTTTCACCGCTCATCCCGTCGATGACTGGAGATGGTTTTCCGGCCAATGAAATTTGGTAGGCCTTGTAAGCGATAGTTAGCCCACCAAGATCGCCGATGTTTTCACCGATAGTTAAAGCGCCATTGACATTAACATCTGGTGCTTCCTCAGGAATCAACGCATCATATTGAGCGATTAGCGCCTTGGTGCGTTCTTCAAAAGCTGCGCGATCTGCATCTGTCCACCAGTTGTTCAGCGCACCATCGCCATCGTACTTAGAGCCTTGATCATCAAAGCCATGGCCAATTTCGTGACCAATGACTGCGCCAATGCCTCCATAGTTGACTGCGTCATCATGGGCTAACCCAAAAAACGGTGCCTGCAAAATCGCAGCCGGGAAAACGATCTCATTCATGACTGGGTTGTAATAGGCGTTAACGGTTTGCGGAGCCATAAACCATTCATCGCGGTCAACAGGTTTGCCAATCTTTGAAAGTTCGTGATCTCGCTGAAACTTAACTACGCGGCCCACATTTCCGTACAGGTCATCAGGGGTAGTTTGCAGGGCGCTGTAGTCGCGCCATTTATCGGGGTAACCAATCTTGGGACGGAACTTGCCCAGTTTTTCCAAGGCTTTAACCTTGGTCTCAGGGCTCATCCACGCCAATTCATTAATGCTGATTCGGTAGGCCTCGATCAGGTTGGCGACTAAATTTTCCATCCGAGCCTTGGCTTCGGCCGGAAAGTACTTCTGTACATAAACCTTTCCAACTGCTTCACCCAATGAACCTTCGATCATCGATACCGCACGCTTCCAGCGCTCACGAAGTTCAGGAGTTCCAGACAGAGTTTTTCCAAAGAATGCGAAGTTTTCATTGGTGAATTCATCTGACAAGTAAGGAGCAGCTCCGCTGATGATGTGCCACTTGAGCCACGCCTTCCAGGCATCAGCATCAAAGTTAGCCAAAATGGTCCCAAGTCCTTCAAAAAATGAGGGCTGCTGAACGATGACAGAATCCAAAACAATGGCTGGAATGTCCCCAGCTGTTAAGTAATGCTCCCAATCAAAAGCAGGCATCAAAGCCTTAACTTCTGCGCGGTTCATCTTGTTATAGGTCAGCGTCGCATCGCGATTTTTCACTTGGTCCCAATGATGGCTAGCGATGCTGGTTTCAAGGGCCATCACCTTCGCTGCGTTTTCGGCAGGGTTTGAAACCTTAGCCAAGGTGAACATCGCAGTAACATGGGCAAGGTAGGCGGTTCTAATCTCGGCATACTTTTCTTCTCGGTAGTACGCCTCGTCTGGCAATGAAATTCCACCCTGTGCAAGGTACAAAATATTTGTTGACGCATCCTTCATGTCGGCATAGATAAATGTGCCAAAGATTCCAGAAGTTCCGCGTGCTTCTAACTGAGAAAATGTAGAAATGAAATCGGTTAACGATGAAATTGAATCAACCAGGGCCAGTTCTGCGGCAATAGGGGAGCAACCTTTAGCGTTGACTGCAGCTGCATCCATAAATGATTTATATATATCTGCGATTTTGGTCGCCTCATCAGAACCACCGGCACCTTCAATGATTTCGCGAACTCTAGCTTCGGATTCAACACGTAGCGCCATAAATGCCCCGTCGGTGGCACGGTCTGCCGGGATCACTGCGGTCTTGAGCCACCCACCATTAAAGTGGCGATACAAATCATCTTGTGCTCGCACCGTTTGATCCTGGCGTGAAAAATCTAAACCAGCAGCAAATAAAGCATCTTTACCTGAACTCACGAAACTCTCCTTCAATTAAAAGTAGTTGAATCTTCAACCTTTGCCGTAGACTGCACTCATGGCACGTGAAAACGCTACCGCACCAAGGTGGCTCAACCCCACAGAAATGAAGGCTTGGCGTCGCTACATAATTGCCAGCCGACGGTTGCTTGAAGCCTTGGATTCAGATCTAGAGGCCCATGATTTATCGATGCCAGATTATGAAATTTTGGTTCAACTCAGCGATGCGCCAGATCGCAGTATGAGAATGAGCGATCTGGCCGCCAGTGCTTTGTTATCCAGGTCCCGGTTATCCCACCGAATGAAGGTCATGGAAAAAGAGGGGTGGGTTCGCCGCGAGCCTTGCCCGGGTGACAAACGTGGGTACTTTGCAGTAATGACCCCTAAGGGTTGGAAAGCAATAGTTGCCGCTGCCCCTGATCATGTGGAAAGTGTTCGAAACCGATTTATGGATCACCTATCAAAAAACGATCAGCAAACCTTGGCAGAAATTTTTGAACGCATTGAAGAATCACTTCGTAAAGAAACCCAAGATGAGTAAATAACTTCACATTAAAAATGAGATAAAAAAACCCGCCACATAGAGTGGCGGGTTTTTTTAATATGCTTGAGGGCTTTACTTAGCCTTCTTTGCTGCCTTCTTGCGACGCTTCTTTGGAGCTGCTGTTGTAGCTGCTGCCTTCTTGCGACGCTTTGGAGCAGCCTTCTTTGCTGCTGCCTTCTTGCGGCGCTTTGGAGCTGCCTTCTTAGCTGCTGCCTTCTTGCGACGCTTTGGAGCTGCCTTCTTAGCTGCTGCCTTCTTGCGGCGCTTTGGAGCTGCCTTCTTAGCTGCCTTCTTGCGCTTTGGAGCAGCCTTCTTTGCTGCTGCCTTCTTGCGGCGCTTCTTTGGTGCTACTGCTACTGCAGCAGCCTTCTTGCGGCGCTTCTTTGGTGCAGCTGGTGCTGCTGCCTTCTTGCGCTTCTTTGGTGCTGCTTTCTTTGCTGCGGCCACGTACTTCTCCTATCGGAATGGTTCGGATCCGTCACCCAAACCTGTTCATGGAT
>JBIIZP010000026.1:0-9635 GCA_044346215.1 Candidatus Planktophila sp. | reverse complement strand
AATGTTTTGTCATTTGGCTACAAGTACGGAATTCCAGTTGACTCAGATCTTGTTCTGGATTGCCGATTCATTCCGAATCCACACTGGGATCCTGAACTTAGGCCATTAACAGGCCTAACTTCTCAAGTCAGTGATCGAGTTTTGAGTAGTGAAGGTGTGAGTGATTTTGTTCAGGATTATGTTCATTTAGTGCATTCAATGATCGAGGGTTACATGCGTGAAGGCAAGAAGTATGTAACTATCTCGGTCGGCTGTACTGGGGGAAAGCACAGAAGTGTTGCAATCACCCAAGAGATAGCACGACAACTCAATGAGATGGGTTCTGATATTTCTGCTCATCCAACACATCGCGATGTAGGTCGTGAATAGTTTTGACTAAGGTTGTTGCTTTAGGTGGCGGTCATGGATTAGCAGCCACTTTGACCGCATTGCGCCAGCTAACCAATCAACTGACGGCAATTGTGACCGTTGCAGATAATGGTGGATCTAGCGGAAGATTGCGTGAAGAGTTCCCAATCTTTCCTCCTGGTGATTTGCGAATGGCACTGACTGCCTTGTGCGCAGATGATGAATGGGGCCGCACTTGGGCTCAAATAATGCAACACCGTTTTGAAAGCAATGGCGAACTCAGTGGTCACGCCATGGGAAATCTTTTGCTTGCCTCAATGTGGAACGCAGGAGATGATCCCGTTGTTGCTTTAGACAGAGTCGGTCAATTGCTCAAAGTTATTGGCCGGGTACTTCCTATGGCATCTGTGGCATTAGATATTGAAGGAACCTTTAATACATCAACTGGAAGAATTGTTGTTCGCGGTCAAAAAGAGGTTGCAACAGCCAAAGGCCACATTGAATCACTTCGCATCATTCCGCAAGATCCACCCGCCAGAAGTGAGGCGTTAGGTGCGATTGAAGATGCTGATTGGATAACGATGGGGCCAGGTTCTTGGTTTTCAAGTGTTATTCCGCACTTACTTGTGCCGGCTCAATTGGATGCGCTACGCATATCGAAAGCTCGCAAAATTTTAATTCTAAATCTTGATGCCACTTCACATGCACAAGGTGAAGAGTTTGCAGGTTCTACCCCCGAAGAACATCTTGAGTTCTTTCATCGCTATGCCCCTGGATTAACGGTGGATTACTGTCTTGTTGACCATTCAGTTGTAAGAGATGAGCAGGCATTGCAGCTTGCAGCATCAACCTTGGGTGGAGAGATTGTGGTCGCAGATATTCGCAAGGCCCCGGGAAGTATTCATCATGAAGCCCAAAAATTAGCTCTCCATTTGGGCCACATTCTCGCTCGGTAAATGGTTGGATTACCCCATGGCAATGACAGCATCAGTTAAGGACGAGTTATCTCGTCTAGCAATCACCAAACCTTGTTGTCGCAAAGCCGAGGTATCTTCACTTCTTCGTTTCGCAGGTGGCCTTCACATCGCAGCGGGAAAGATTGTTATTGAAGTAGAGCTGGACACCTCGCAGAGCGCACGTCGACTTCGCAAAGATATCGCCGACATTTATGGACATGAATCAGACTTGGCCGTTCTATCCTCCAGCGGATTACGTAAGGGATCGCGGTATGTGGTTCGAGTCATCAATGAAGGTGATGCTCTGGCACGTCAAACGGGTTTGGTAGATTCAAATGGTCGACCCGTTCGTGGCCTTCCGCCACAAGTTGTTTCTGCCGCAATTTGTGATTCAGAAGCAGCTTGGCGTGGAGCATTTATCGCTCATGGTTCCCTAACGGAGCCAGGTCGTTCTTCATCATTAGAAATTACTTGCCCTGGCCCCGAAGCAGCGCTTGCTTTAGTGGGCGCTGCTCGTCGATTAGGAATTGTCGCAAAGGCGCGTGAGGTGCGAGGCGTTGATCGCGTTGTGATCCGCGATGGTGATGCAATCGGTGTGCTGCTAACCAGACTTGGCGCACATGAGAGTGTGATGGCGTGGGAAGAACGTCGGATGCGTCGAGAAGTCCGAGCAACTGCGAACCGTCTTGCTAACTTTGATGATGCAAATCTTCGCCGTTCTGCCAGAGCAGCAGTTGCCGCTGCAGCACGTGTGCAACGTGCAATGGAAATTCTTGGGCCAACAATTCCAGATCACCTCAAAGAGGCGGGGGAGTTACGCATCAATCATGGCCAGGCTTCGCTAGAAGAGCTTGGATCATTGGCGGTACCTGCGATGACTAAGGATGCAATCGCTGGACGAATTCGCCGTTTGCTTGCAATGGCGGATAAACGCGCTGGCGAGCTTGGAATTCCAGATACTGAGAGTGGACTCTCGCCAGATTTGCTCAATTAGCCCGCTGATACTCAAGAGTTCACACATTCTTCACTGGTAAGGTTCTACCTAAGCCCCCAGCGTTGTGGCAGTTTTACGAACCACCAGAAGCTGGGCTTTTTCATGTGCCCCACTAGTAGCAAGGACACTTTCGTGATTAATGTCGGAATCAATGGTTTTGGTCGCATCGGACGCAACTTCTTCCGTGCCTCACTTAGTAACCCAAATATCAACATCGTCGCAATTAACGACTTAACTCCCAATGAGACACTTGCTCACCTTTTGAAGTATGACTCAATCTTGGGTCGCCTAGGCCTAGAAGTTACTTTCACTGATGATTCAATCACTGTAGATGGAAAAACAATCAAGGTTTTCTCAGAGCGCGATCCAGCTAACTTGCCATGGGCTTCGGTAAAGGCTGATGTTGTTGTTGAGTCAACAGGAATTTTCACAAAAGCTGCAGATGCGCAAAAGCACATTACAGCTGGTGCTAAAAAGGTCATCATTTCTGCACCGGCAACAGATGAGGACATCACAATTGTTATGGGTGTAAACCACACTCAATACGATGGTGCAAAGCACAACATCATTTCAAACGCTTCATGTACAACAAACTGCCTTGCTCCAATGGCTAAGGTACTCCAGGACAACTGGGGAATTGTGAAGGGCTTAATGACAACAATTCACGCATACACAAATGACCAGGTAATCCTTGATTTCCCACACAAGGATCTTCGTCGATCACGTGCAGCCGCAACCAACATGATTCCTACATCGACAGGTGCGGCTAAAGCAATCTCACTTGTTATGCCAGAGCTCAAGGGCAAGTTAGATGGTTACGCAATGCGCGTTCCAGTTCCAACAGGCTCTGCAACAGATCTGACCGTTGAACTTGCAAAGGAAGCAACGGCCGATGAAATCAACGCTGCCATGAAGGCTGCAGCTAATGGCCGACTTAAGGGATTCCTTTCATACACTGAAGATCCAATTGTTTCTTCAGATATCGTGACCGATCCATCATCATGTATCTTTGACGCAGGTTTGACCAAGGTGATTGGTAACCAGGTCAAGATCGTTGGTTGGTATGACAACGAATGGGGTTATTCAAACCGCCTCGTTGACTTGATCGATTACGTTGGCAAAACTCTGTAATGCCAGATCTTTCAACAATTGATGTAACTAGAAAGCGGGTCTTTCTTCGTTGCGACCTTAATGTTCCCTTGAAAGAGGGAGTTATTAAGGATGATGGACGAATCAAAGCCTCGCTTCCTACTATTCAAGCTCTGCTTGAAAGTGGCGCATCACTTGTAATCGCTGCACACCTTGGTCGACCAAAAGGTGAGGCAAAGCCCGAACTTTCACTCGCACCCGTAGCTAAGCGTTTAGCTGAACTACTGGGACGCGAAGTGAAGTTCACGGGTGAAGTAATTGGTACATCAGTGACGGTCGCGGCAGAATCATTGCAGCCTGGTGAAATTCTGCTATTAGAAAATATTCGCTTTAGCGCGGCAGAGACAAGCAAAGAAGAGTCAGAACGCGTGGCATTTGCCGCAGAACTTGCCCGGTTAGCTGATTTTTATGTTGGAGATGGGTTTGGTGCGGTACACCGCAAGCATGCATCAGTTTTTGATCTACCTAAATTACTTCCACATGCAGCAGGAAAGTTGGTTGCAGCCGAAGTTGAAGTTCTTAAGAAACTAACTCAAAACCCAGAGCGCCCGTATGGTGTAGCTCTTGGTGGAGCAAAGGTTTCAGACAAGCTTGGCGTAATTGAAAACTTGCTAGGCAAAGTTGATGTTTTGGCTATCGGTGGGGGAATGGTCTTTACATTCCTTAAAGCCCAAGGCAAAGAGATCGGAACCTCACTTGTTGAAGCTGAAATGCTTGATGTTGTTACGGGCCTCATTGCAACAGCCGAAAAAAATGGCGTAAAGCTTTTGCTTCCAACCGATATCGTGGTTGCACCAACTTTTTCTGCTGATGCAACACCTACTTTGGTTTCTGCAGATGCAATTCCGGCAGATCAAATGGGTCTAGATATCGGTCCTGTTTCTGCAGCTGCCTTTGCTGCAGAAATCGTTAAGTGCAAGACAATCTTTTGGAATGGCCCTATGGGTGTCTTTGAATTTCCTAACTTTGCTGCCGGTACCAAAGTTGTAGCCCAGGCATTAACGCAGGTCTCAGGAATTTCTGTTGTAGGTGGGGGAGACTCTGCTGCGGCGGTTCGTGCGTTAGGTTTTGCCGACTCGCAGTTCGGGTACATTTCTACCGGCGGCGGCGCATCACTTGAATATCTAGAGGGCAAGGAACTTCCTGGCCTTACGGCACTTGAATTGATTTAAGAGAAACTGAACATAGGAGCTGAAAATGCGTAAACCATTAATGGCAGGAAACTGGAAGATGAATCTCAATCACCTCGAGGCGATCGCAGTTGCTCAAAAGTTGGTTTATGGTCTGGATGACAAGGATTATGACGCGGTTGATGTTGCAGTTATTCCTCCATTTACAGACATCCGTTCAATTCAAACTTTGGTTGACGGAGATCGTTTGCGTCTTCAATACGGCGCGCAGGATCTCTCACCTGAAGTAAGCGGAGCATTTACGGGAGACATTTCTGGATCAATGCTGGCAAAACTCGGCTGCACCTTCGTGGTTATTGGCCATTCAGAGCGACGCGCGATTCATCAAGAATCAGATGCACTCATCAACCGAAAGATTAAAGCAGCGTTAGCAAATGAACTGACTCCAATTTTTTGTGTCGGTGAAGAACTTGCAATTCGTGAATCAGGAACGCATGTAAGCCATGTAATCCGTCAGATTCGTGCAGGTCTAGAAGGATTTACTAAACCAGAACTTAAGAAGATTGTCATCGCCTACGAACCAGTGTGGGCGATCGGTACTGGAAAGACTGCAACCCCTGAAGATGCCCAAGAGGTATGTGCGGCAATTCGTGAAGAGGTTGAAAACATTGGCTCTCCAGAGATTGCATCAAATATGCGCATCTTGTACGGCGGTTCGGTAAAGTCTTCTAACATCGTAGAAATCATGAAGAAGCCAGATGTTGATGGCGCTTTGATCGGCGGAGCGAGCCTAGATCCTGAGGAATTAGCCAAGATCGTTAAATTCCACGCGGTGACGGAGTAAGCATTACCCCCTTCAGGCGGGTATCCTTACCCCCTACGAACTAGGAGTTTAAGAAAAGTGAAACTAGCTCTCTCGATTGCACTTGTAATCACAAGCGTCCTCATGATCCTTTTGGTACTTCTTCACAAGGGTAAGGGAAGCGGACTATCCGATCTATTCGGCGGTGGCATCTCATCTAACTATGGTGGTTCTTCCGTAGTTGAAAAGAACCTGGATCGAATCACCATCGTTGCAGGTGGATTGTGGTTTGCTCTAGTTGTCGCACTCTCGCTCGTTCTTAAGTAAACATTTTTTAATCCATTAGCAAGTAAAACAAGGGGATACGCATGGCAAGTGCAATTCGCGGAAGTCGTGTTGGCGCAGGCCCAATGGGCGAGGCAGAGCGTGGCGATTCAATCGCTCGCGCATATGTTTCATATTTTTGTGCAAATGGGCACGAAGTTCGTCCCTCATTTGCAGTTGAAGAAACAGTGGTTATTCCAGCTGAATGGGATTGCCCAAAGTGCGGGTACCCAGCAGGTCGCGATCGCAACAATCCACCTAGCCCTGAAGTAAATGTTCCTTACAAGACGCACCTTGCCTATGTAAAGGAGCGACGTACAGATGCAGAAGGTGAAAAACTTTTGGAAGAAGCTTTACGAAAGCTTCGCGGCGAGGATGACGAATAAAGATTTAAAGAGATTTAACGGCATCTAGTAATTCAGAGATACCCACTGATCGATTTGCAAGATTGAATCGAAGTAGTGGGTATTTTCTTGATGCAAGCGCTTTTCCATCTCCTAGTGCTTGGGCTGCAAGCAAAGTTTCGAATCCATAGCTTTGTCCCGGAATCGCAATATCTTTCTTTACATCTCCGGTGATTTGTAAGAAGACACCATTTTGTTGCCCGCCCTTATGGAACTGCCCGGTTGAGTGCAAGAAACGTGGACCCCAACCAAAAGTCACAGGGCGTCCAGATTTATCAGCCAATATTGCGCGAAGCTCTGCCACGGCAGCATCATCTTTTCGATCTAGATAAGCCATGATTGCGATGTAGCCATCAGTTGGAATATTGGCAATCAACTGCGTTAATGCATCAGTTACGCTGTTTCCAACGCCGAAGATTTCTACCGCCCCGTCAGTTAAATCTGCAGTAAAGCTTGGCAGGACACCTTTCCATTCATTCAATAGCGCCGAAGTTTGTTCCTTGGCTTCAGTCACATTTGGTTGATTAAATGGATCGATTGCAAGCGCCGCGCCGACAAGTGCGGTAACCCATTCCCACACAATAAATTGCGATGCTAAATCACCTTCAACTACCAGGTGGGCCGATCCGGCAAATGCGATGCTAAACGCGTTGCCTTCGCGGCCATTGTGCGAAGTTTCAGCAACAACTGGCAAACGTCCTACCTGGTTCTTACCCGTTGATTCGGCAACTAATTGTTCGATCCAGTCACTTAAGCCAGGCATGCCTGATGCCTCATCGGTGTATGCAACATATTGGTCAGATACATGAGCCAACAAGTAAGCGATATCGCACATGGTTTGTGAGTCAGCAAAGAAGGCTTTCTTGGTTTCGCTTGCATTGTCTAGCAGCACAGATACATCAACTCCGATTAATGCAGCAGGCACTAAACCGAAAGGACTGAGGACGCTAAATCGTCCGCCCACATGGGGGTCGGCGTTAACAACGGTGAAACCGCCATCGCGGACCTGCTTATCAAGTGGCGAACCTGGATCTGTAACAAAGACCATGTGATCGACTGGATTAAGTCCTGCATCCATAAACGCACCTTCAAAGAGCGCGCGCTGAGAAGCGGTTTCTATAGTCGAACCTGATTTAGAACTAACTACAACAACGCTCTTTGCTAGATCAAACTTCAGCGCATGAGCAACGTAATCTGGATCTGTCGAATCTAGAACAAACAAATTCTTTGAAAATGTTTGGGCAATAACTTCTGGGCCAAGTGAAGAACCACCCATGCCACACAAGATGACATCGCTCTTATCTCGGTGTTTAGCGGCAAGAGCATCAAACTGCGGAAGCAAATCACGAGAGCTCTCTGGCAAATCAATCCAGTTCAGACGAATTGATGCCTCGGCCTGTGCCTCTGGCCCCCAGATGGTTGAATCCTTTGACTTCAATCGCTCATGAAAAGCTTGCAGCGATTTGTACTCCTTGGATTCTCGATCGATCTTGGTTACAGCATTTCCTTTAATTGAAATCATTATTTTTGTGCAGCCTTTACATTCTCTAGAAGTTCTTCCCAAGCTTGTGCAAATTTCTTCACACCATCGATTTCTAACTCCGTTGTTACCTCATCCAATGAAATTCCAATTCCGGACAGAGCTTTTAGAACCTCTACCGCCTCTGCGTAATGTGTTGAAATAGTGTTTCCACGAACCACGCCGTGATCGATTACTGCATCAAGGGTTGATTGCGGCATGGTATTGACCGTATCGGGAGCAATAAGCTCGATGACGTATCGAGTATCCGCGTACGTTGGATCCTTAACGCCCGTTGAAGCCCACAGTGGACGCTGCTTGTGCGCACTTTTTGCAGTAAATGCGCTCCAACGCTCGGAAGCAAATTTTTCTTCAAACAGTTGGTAGGCAAGATGAGCATTTGCAATCGCTGCTTTACCTAACAAGTCCATGGCTTCGGGGGAGCCATTCTTTTTTAGCAGCGCATCTACTGATGAATCAATGCGGCTGATGAAAAACGATGCAACAGAATGAACTTTTGAGGGATCTTCGCATTGCTCAATTCCCTTCATATAGGCCTCAATTACTTGGCCATATCGCTTTACTGAAAAGATGAGCGTGACATTAACGCTTATGCCCGCGGCAATCAAGGCAGTTATTGCTGGCAAACCTTCAAGAGTTGCTGGAACTTTAATCATCAAATTAGGACGATCAATAATTGCCCACAACTCTTTACCTGCCGAAATCGTTCCTTCAGTGTCATGCGCCAAACGTGGATCGACTTCAATACTTACTCGTCCGTCAACACCTTGTGATGCTTCGTGAATCGACGTAAACAAATCGCAGGCCTGGCGAACATCATCGGTAGTCAGTTTCTTAACAACCTCATCAACACTCCAACTCTTCATTAAGGAAATATCTGCAGCATATTCAGCAGCGCCGCTGATTGCCGCGCTAAAGATGCTGGGGTTGGTTGTTACCCCTACAACGCCACTGTTCTTAATACGTGCTGGCAATGCATGTGGTTCGGCTGATGTGATCTTGGCACGAGATAAATCATCGAGCCAAATCGAAGTACCGTTAGCTGAAACATCCTGAACCGACATTAGATCGCCTTCTTTACTACCGCTGCAACATTGTCAACTGAGAAACCAAACTCCTTAAACAAACGCTTTGCATCGGCAGAAGCTCCGTAATGTTCTAGCGAGATAGCCACACCTGAATCACCAATCAGTTCGCGCCAACCTTGTGCGATGCCAACTTCGATACTGATCTTCACGACTCCGGGGGAGAGTACGGAATCTTTGTAGCTTTGATCTTGCTCGGCAAACCATTCAAGACATGGAGCACTTACAACTCGAACATTGATTCCTTCTGCAGCCAAGGCGGTTTGAGCATCGATTGCAAGAGAAACTTCGGATCCGGTTGCGATCAGAATGGCTTTTGGATTAGGCATGTCTTTCAAGATGTAAGCACCATGTGCTGTTCCAGATGCAGGTTGGCAGAAGTTGCGATCAAAGACTGGCAAGTTTTGGCGAGACAGCAATATGCCGCAGGCACGATCACGTGTGATGATTTTTTTCCAAGCTTCAGTTACCTCATTGGCATCACCTGGTCGAATCACATCCAGCCCAGGAATTGCGCGAAGTGCGGCAAAGTGTTCGATCGGTTGATGAGTTGGGCCATCTTCTCCGACACCAATTGAATCATGTGTCCACACAAAAGTTGCAGGTATCTGCATCAGTGCAGCAAGACGAACCGCTGGACGCATGTAGTCGCTAAACACCGCAAAGGTTCCACCGAATGAACGGGTTAATCCGTGCAAAGTTATTCCATTAAGGATCGAAGCCATTGCATGTTCGCGAATACCAAAGTGAATGATTCGTCCGTACGGATTGGCACTTTCTATAGAACTACTTGCAGGCAGGAATGAGCCGCCACCCTTGATACTGGTGTTATTTGATCCAGCCAAATCTGCTGATCCACCCCAAAATTCTGGCAAGACAGCTGCGATCGCATTAATGACTTCA
>JBIIZP010000025.1:0-9709 GCA_044346215.1 Candidatus Planktophila sp. | reverse complement strand
CCAACAGCGATCGCACCGCCGTAAGGATTTACTCGAGGATCATCATCTGCAATTCCAAAGTGATCCAAGAAAGCAATTACCTGGACCGCAAAAGCTTCATTAACTTCAAAAGCACCGATATCTTCGATCTTTAGGCCTGCCTGCTTTAGCGCCTTGATGGTTGAAGGGACGGGTCCGTAACCCATGATCTCTGGTTCAACTCCGGCAAATGCGTAGGTAACCATTTTTGCCTTAATGCTTAGACCAAGTTCAACTGCTTTTTCTTCGCTAGCAAGAATTGCAGCGGTTGCTCCGTCATTGAGTCCAGAAGAGTTTCCCGGAGTCACACGGCCTGCAGGGCGGAAAGGTGTCTTTAATCCCGCAAGACCTTCCATCGTCGTTTGGGGACGTGGTGCTTCATCAACAGTTGCAACTGTCCATCCAAGTTCGGCGCTTCGTGCAGCGGTTGGAATCAAATCACGTTGAATTTTTCCATCTGCATATGCCTGTGCAGTTTTAACTTGCGAATTCATTGCATAGCGATCGGCACGTTCCTTAGTTAATTGTGGAAAGCGATCATGCAAACGTTCTGCTGTTGCACCCATTGCAAGTGCATCTTGTTCAACAATGCGTTCTGCAAGGTAGCGAGGATTTGGATCCATACCTTCACCCATTGGGTGGTTACCCATGTGCTCTACACCGCCAGCAATCGCAATTTCATTTGTGCCCATTGCAATTGCGCCCGCAATAGTTGTCACAGCTGTCAGCGCACCTGCGCACCAACGGTCAACTGAATAACCTGGCACTGTGTTGGGTAAACCTGACAAGAGCGCAGCACTTCGCCCGATGTTCATTCCTTGATCACCAGTTTGAGTAGCTGCAGCAATAGCAACATCTTCAATCGATGCTGGATGAATTTTTGGATTGCGCTCTAGTAAACCTCGGATAGCGCGGACTAGTAGATCGTCGGCTCGAGTACCGGCATACATGCCGCCGGCTTTTCCAAATGGTGTACGGACGGCATCAACAAGGACAACTGTGCGAGTCATGGCGCTTCCTTTTCTAGGTGTTCTAACTATGCGCCATATGTTACTCGTCAGTATGAGTTTGTGACAGTACCTGGTTAAGCCTCTTCCGCCACCGGTTCAGCAACTTCGACAGGGATCGGTTCGCGCTCAAGTAAGGCTGCTGCCAAAGCTGGGGCAACTAAGTCGATCTGCCACTGTCTGGCACCTAATTCAGACAAAGCGGTTTCAACCTGGGAAACAGACAAAGATGATGTCGCACCGACCGGCGGTTTCCAGCAAACTCGACGAACATGTTCAGGGGTAATCAAGTTTTCTACCGGAATCTGATTTTCCTCGGCAATAAGTTCGATGGCAGCCCGTGCATGGGACAAAGGAGCGAATTTTTCTGGGAATTTATCTCGCCACAATTTAATAGGAGGCAAGGTGTCTGCATTAGTGCGCATTGTTGGCCATTGATCCTCAGGTAGTGCCACTGCGGTGGCAATGGAATCTAGCCATAGTTGAAGATTTTCCAACCAGCGTGCTCGCAGACCCAGAGGACGCAAACATTTTTCAAACTCTTTCTTTGTTGTTGGCACCGCGATTGCCAGTTCAACAATCGCTGAATCATTGAGTAATTTGCCTGCCGCAATATCCTGCTGTGATGCGATCTCATCTCGAGCAGTCCACAGAGATTTAATCACTGCTAGCTGGTCACGTCTTTTAATCTTATGCATCCCCGAAGTTCTGCGCCATGGATCAACTCGGGATGGAGCAGGTGGAGCTTTTAGAATCGAAGCGAACTCTTCAACTGCCCACGGCAACTTCTTTGCATCCTCTAATACCTTGTACATGTGATTACGCAGCTCCACAAGAAGTTCAACATCAAGGGCTGCGTAAGTCAGCCACTCTTTTGGCAAAGGTCTTACAGACCAATCCGCTGCGCTGTGTTCCTTGGCTAATAAAACACCCATGAGTGATTCAAGCAATGGGCCAAGACCAACACGCGGCAAACCAGCGATTCTGCCTGCTAATTCAGTGTCAAAAAGTTTTGCGGGGTTTATCCCAAGCTCGCGCAGACATGGCAGATCTTGCGTACTTGCATGCAGGATAACTTCATCAGTATTAAAAAGATTGTTCAGTTCAGAAAACAATGTATGGCCTGGACCAAAGGGAATCGGATCAATTAAATGCAAACCACCATCTGTTCGCTTAATCTGTATCAGATACGCCCGTGCGCTGTACCTAAAGCCCGATGCTCGTTCTGTATCTACAGCAAAAGGACCTGAGCCCTTGGATAATTGCTCAATTGCTTCTCTGAAACTTTCTTCGGTGTCGATGATTTCCGGTGTACCTGCAATAGGTTGAAGAAGTGGAATTGCAACGTTTTCTTCACTCATAACTAACGCCTGCGGGAAGATGAAATTGCCGAAACACCTTCAGGTACCGGAGACAAACCGGCGACTTCTGAGATCAAATTGCACCAACTGACTATGTGATTAATTATCTCTTTTGGATCCTCAACAATCGGAGACCATGAAGCACGAATTTCAACCTCAGTTTCATTGCTGCGGGGAGAAAGCTTTCCAAAGGAAGCGCTGCTTACGCGAGTAACAGTTCCACTGGGGGAGCTATATGCACAATTATTTAATTCGAGAGATTCTAGAAACCAACTCCAACCAACTTCTGGAAGAAGCGGATCTTCTTGCATGATTGCATCAACATCGGCGCTGACAAAAGTAACACAACGAAATTCGCCATCCCAAGTGGCTTGCCCACCTGGCTCATGGAGTAAAACGAAGCGACCATTCGCTATTTCATCCTCTTGATCGCCCAGAAGCCCATTAGAAACATCTACTGAAAACGCGAAGGAAAAAGTTGCTAATTTTTGAGGCGCAGGAACTTCGGTCAAGGTTAATTCAGCTCTTGGAGTTACGGTGCGAAGATGGTCAATTAAACGTTCAAAACCATTGGCGTCCACACACTTAGGATAAAGACGGCACAGCCTGATTCTTGGGAGGCAGGGCGGTAAACTTGGTTACATGGCATCAATCTTGGCACTTCTTTCAAGTGCACTGTGGGGAACAGCCGATTTTTTTGCAGGACGTCTGAGCAAAATGCACCACCCATTTGCAGTTCTAGGTTTTTCTCAGGTTATAGGTCTGATTGTTGGCTTGCTTATAGTTCTTGTATCTGGAGAGTTGTACGGACAAGCCTTTGGACTTAACGGATATGTTCTATCAGGTGCGCTGGCGGGATTATTTGGTTACATCGGCTTAGCGTGCTTATATGAAGGCTTATCAACTGGGCGTATGGGAGTTGTTGCTCCAATTAGTTCCATGAGTGCGATTATTCCATTGGTGTACGCAATTGTGACTGGCGACAAACTTTCTATGATCGCATCGATGGGAATTGTCATTGCATTGGTTGGAGTCTTTTGTGCAAGTGGTCCTGAACTTTCTAATGGCTTGCCAATTAAACCCTTACTTTTGGCGCTGGGTGCTGCTGCAGGATTTGGAATGTCGCTAACATTCATTTCTATCGGTTCAAGGGAAAGTGCTTTGCTGACCATGGTATCGATGCGTGCAGCTACATTCTTTGTAACTATTTCACTCGCACTCAAGTTTAAAACAACTGGCAATTTTTCTAAGAAAGATCTTCCAATTCTGATTTTCATTGGTGCTGCCGATTTCCTTGCCAATCTTTTACTGGGCGTAGCAACAACTAAGGGGCTTGTATCAGTTGCAATGGTTTTTGGATCCCTGTATCCAATTGCGACTGCGCTTCTGGCCTTCAAGTTTCTAGATGAGAGATTACATAAAGTTCAATACATGGGAATAGCTTTAGCAGTGACAGGTGTTTCCTTGATATCAGCTTTTTAATTGTGAGCTGAGTAAAAAATTGTTCCCGATTCTTCTCGCTTATCTACCTGCGAAAAATGAGCCAAGAGTTGATTGATATCTACATTGTTCTCACCGCCTGTAGCGGGAGTGACACTTAGCTCTAATTGATCAATCTTTTTGTGTACAAGTAACTCATCGATCATTGAAATGCCCCCCTCAATTAAAATTTTTTCACCAAACAAAGATCGCGCCTTTTCAACTGCCATAACCGGTGAACAATTCCAAAACAGAGCCAAGTGATTTCCCTGCACTGGATTTACGAGTGATCGAGAGATAACCACCAGGGGGACAGGTGTCCTGTTGTATGGCTCATGACGGGCGGTATTTCCACCGACGATAATCACATCGACTTCACGCCTACGTTGCAGAAAAGCTTTTCGATCCTCAGGTGAACTAATCCCGGCAGATCTGCTTTCTTTGGAAGTAGAGCCATCGCTGCCGACTACCAAAGTTGCAACAACGCTCACGTGTCCAAGTATTACTTACCTACCGTAATTCTTGTCAGTGGCTCTCTGTACCTTTGTTGCATGATCATTGATTGTTCAACCTGCACCATGGCCGCAATCGCATGCAATACATGCGTGGTCTCTTTCTTCCTGGATGACACCTCACAGATCAGCGATGAGACTGTGGGTGCCCTGACCGTGCTTGCTGAGAGTGGCCTGACACCGCCGCTGCAATTTAACGCTCGCACCGCCTAGCACGAGATAAATTCACAGCCGAATCAGCCTTGTTCAGGTTGAGAGGTGGGTCTAGGCGCGGTTAGCCTTGTCCCTATGTCTTTCTGGCTGCGCGTAGTGACCGCCTTGGCGGTCATGGCTGGCGTTTTGGCGCCGGTTAGTGCAACAGGAGCGCAAACTCTGGCTCAGGTCCAAGCAAAAATTCGCCAACTAGAAGAGGACGCAACCGCCGCTGCCGAAGGAGCGCAAGAGGCAAAGGTGAATTTAGTTGCATTAACCAAGACACTCAATGGAATTAAAGCTAAAGCAGATATCCAAGGCCAAACTGTTTCGGCGCTTCAAAAATCTTTAGGATCAATTGCAATTGAGCAGTACAAGTCGGGTGGCTTTGGCCAAAGCTTTGAACTCCTATTTTCATCTGATCCATCTTTGTACCTTTCATCAGCAGGTGCACTAGATGCCATTACTCGACGCAAATCTGCCCAACTTCGAAAGTTTGAGACAGCCCAACAGAGATTGAACGCTACGACATTAACCGTAAACGACAAGCTAGCTCTGGTAGCTGCTGCCCAAAAGAAGTTAACTGCGCAATCTGCATTGGCCCAAAAGAAATTAGCTGAAGCGGAAAAACTTTTGTCTAAGTTAACTAAAGCAGAACGTGAGCGTTTAGCACGGTTGGCAGAGGATGAAGAAAACGCGGATCAGGCCTCATCACTTAAGGCTGCCAAAAGCGCTGCCGGGGTTTCAGGAAGAGCGGGAACTGCAATTAAATACGCCCTTGCGCAAATTGGCGATCGATATGTTTTCGGTGCAGCAGGAATGACAACCTGGGACTGTTCAGGATTGACTATGCGCGCATATAAGTCAGCTGGAGTTTCACTTCCTCACTCTTCTGCGGCGCAGTCTCGACTTGGTAAGAAAGTTTCATTGAGCGCTTTGAAACCAGGAGATCTTTTGTTTTATGGTCGCCCAGTTTCACATGTTTCAATTTATTTAGGTGGTGGAAAGATGGTGCATGCCCCTCGCACTGGCTCACGAGTCAAGGTTGCACCTAGTGGATCGCTCGGAAGAAAACCTTTAGTGGGAGCTCGACGTTTCTAGTCCAGTTTTGTTTGTTACCAATGACTTTGGCCCACGCGCAGGTGGAATTGAAACCTTTGTTATTGGTTTGATTGAACGCAGACCATTTGGTCAGACAATTGTGTACACATCGGCGCAAAGTGGCTCAGAAGAGTTTGACAAGGCATGGAAATCTGATTTCGGAGTCACCGTCATCCGCGATAGGGCCAAAATTTTGTTACCGACGCCTCGAGTTGCACGAAACCTTGCGCGGATAATTAGAGAATCAAATATCCAAGTAGCTGCATTTGGTGCGGCTGCGCCTTTGGGATTGTTATCTACCTCTATGAAGAGAGCAGGAATCCGAAAAACAGTTGCATTGACCCATGGGCATGAAGTCTGGTGGGCAAAGGTTTTTCCCTTTAATCTTGCGATGCGCCGAATCGGAGCAAGCATCGATTTTCTGACATATCTGGGGGAGTTCACCCAGCAAGCAATCTCGCGGGCTCTTTCTAAGGTAGCCGTCCAGCGCATGGTGAAGATCGCTCCTGGTATCGATGTTGATCATTTCATTCCACAAGATGCAAGCCAATTACGCAGAGAACTAAGGTTAGAAGATAAGCGAGTCATTGTTTCTGTTGGTCGCCTAGTTCACCGAAAAGGTCAGGATCACCTAATCCAATCCTTGCCCGAGATTCTAAAGAGCGTCCCAGATGCTCATGTGTTGATGGTGGGCCAGGGCCCATATCTTTCCCACCTGAAAAAGTTGGTGGCACACCTTGACTTGGCTGACCATGTCAGCTTTATCGGAAGAATTCAGTATGCACAATTGCCTCAATACATTTGTGCCGCAGATGTTTTTGCAATGCCTTCCCGTTCTAGATTTTTTGGGTTAGAAGTTGAAGGTCTTGGAATCGTTTACTTGGAGGCAAGTGCCTGCGGATTACCGGTCATCGCTGGATCATCTGGGGGAGCACCTGATGCGGTGCTTAATGGTGTGACTGGATTTATTGTAGATGGAGAAAACAATCAAGAAATAGCTGCAGCTGCAATCAGATTGCTGAGCGATGTGGATCAAGCAAAGAAAATGGGCGCAGCTGGTCGAGAATGGATAATTGAAAATTGGCGCTGGGAAATTTGGTCAGAGCGGTTTAACAAACTTCTACAGTAAGAATCCGTTATCACGGGCAATCTTTGCCGCAGCTGTCCGGTTACTGCATTCAAGTTTTCGCATCAATGCTGAGATGTGTGTTTTAACTGTCGACAGGCTTATGTAGAGCCTTGTAGAGATATCTAGATTGCTAGCACCTTCGGCCAACAAGTAAAGAACTTCAATTTCTCTGGGCGTTAAATCAAAATCACGTGGTTGGTCCGCAGTCAAAACACTAGTAAATGAGGCAGGATTTGAAAGTGCAAAGGTTACGGAAGAGATGATTTCCTGCATTGATTGACTCTTTGATAAATACGCGTTAGCACCCGAGCTACGTGCAATCTTTATATATTGTGTTGGATCATTCAAGGATAGAATAATGATCGCCACCTCTGCCGAATGTTTTCGCACCCATTGAACAATCTCTAAACCAGAACCATCCGGAAGATTCAGATCAACGATTATCACCTCAGGATTAAAGGCTGCAATTTTGGCTTGAGCCTGCTTGATGCTGCCCGCAGTTTCAATCGAGCCAAACCCGTTCTCTTTGAAAGCTTGGACAAGTCCCTGGCGAACTACTGCATGGTCATCAATTATTATTAGTCGCGTCATTACCTATCCAATGGGATTCGTACTCCAATCCTTGTTCCTTGTGGGCCTGAATCAATAGTGATTTCCCCATTGAGTTTATTGACCCGCTCTTGTAGGCCATCAAGACCAAATGAGCCGACTTTGTTTGTTACTCCGCCGACGCCGTCATCAGTAATTTGAATATCGCAATAGGTTGCACCCGAATGCTTGTCGATGTTGCGCAACACTTCCTGAACAACTCTTAGCGTTTCAAACATTGTGTCCACCTTCCCTGTGGGCACGACAAGGGGCTCAGAACTTCGTAATTCATGCATCTGTTTTCGCACTTTTTCGATCAGCTCAGTTGTAGAAAATCTGATCTGACGCAGTGAATTCTTTACTTCCGCTTCATGACAGATAGAAATGGCATGATCAATGGAAAAGCCCAAGACAACTAAGTCCTGGGCGATTCCATCGTGAAGTTCCTGTGCGAGGGTTACCCGCTCATTGTTCACTTTGCGAACAATGCGTCAATTTCTTTCGCAAACTCCTTCGCAACTACATGCCGCTTAACTGAAAGCTTGGCAGTTAAGTGTCCACCAGCAATTGTGAAGTCGGTTGAAAGCAAAGTGAATTTACGAATCGATTCAGCCTTACTAACAGCCTTATTGGCTTCATCAACTGCGGTCTGAACAACTGCAATCAGATCCGGATCATTGACCAAATCACCAATTGATGCACCATCTTTCTTGTTATTTGCTACCCATGCTTTCAGTGCATCTGGGTCAAGCGTGACCAAGGCAGCAATGAATGGCTGGTTGTCTCCAACTACCATGCACTGACTTACCAATGGGTGTGCACGAAGTCGATCTTCAAGTACGGCAGGTGCAACATTCTTTCCACCCGCTGTAACGATCAATTCCTTCTTGCGGCCAACAATGTAAAGGAAGCCATCTTCATCTAGCTTTCCTAGATCCCCAGATTTAAACCAACGCTCTGAATCAAATACTTCATCATTTGCAGCTTGGTTCTGCCAGTAACCTTCCATGACGATTGGGCCACGTAGCAATACTTCTCCATCTTCAGCAATCTTTACTGAAGTACCAGGAATTGGACGTCCAACAGAACCAACGCGTTGGGCTCCAACTAGATTCAGAGTTGCTCCTGCTGTTGTCTCAGTTAATCCGTATCCTTCAAGAACGGTTACTCCGGCACCACGGTAGAAGTGACCAAGACGGGCACCAAGAGGCGCACCTCCTGAAATCGCAGCTTCTACGCGTCCACCCATTCCGGCACGAATCTTGCTATAGACCAACTTGTCGAATAAACCATGCTTGAGCTTAAGAATTGGCGAAACCTTCTTTTTATCAAGTGCTTCAGAGTATGCAATTGCAACAGCGGCCGCCTTGCGGAAGATATCTCCCTTTCCTGCAGCTTCTGCTTTTGCTTCTGCTCCGTTGTAAATTTTTTCAAAGATACGTGGAACTGCCAACACAAATGTTGGCTTAAATGAAGCAAGATCCATCGGCAAACGACCGACTGGATCGCTGCAATGAGCCATGTGTAGTCCAGAGGAAATTGCACCAATTTGAACCATGCGACCAAACACGTGCGCAACTGGAAGGAACAACAAAGTTGATCCTCCTGGCTTTAAGAATAGTTCGCTGGCACCTTGCACAACATTTCCACACTCTGAAAGGAAGTTGCTATGAGTGAGCTGAACACCCTTTGGCTTTCCAGTGGTTCCAGATGTGTAGATAAGAGTTGCAAGAGATGCTGGAGTAACTGAGTTGCGGCGACGATCAATTTCATCATCTCCGATGTGCTTTCCAGCTTCGCGCAATACAGTTAGAACATCTTCAGTCATCGTCCACATGTGACGTGTATGAGATGGCTGAACTGTCTTCACTAATTCAGCAAGTGCTGGCGTTTCCACAATGATTGCAACTGAATGTGAATCGTTAAGAATCCAATCAATTTGTTCTGCAGAAGATGTGTCATAAATTGGAACTACGACGGCGCCAGCAAACCAAGTTGCAAAATCTAGAATCGTCCATTCGTAACGGGTGCGAGCCATGATCGCTACGCGATCACCAATCTGTACACCAGAAGCGATCAAGCCCTTTGCTGTTGCGCGAATCTCTTCTTCAACTTCGCGAGCCGTTACAGGTTGCCATCCCTCGCCCAGTGGGCGAGACATGATGATGCGCTCTGGTTCAAACCAGGCACGTTCAGCGATCAGATTGGTGAGGTTTCCGGCAGTTGCTGCGGGAACTAATGGAGGGATTGAGATTTCATTCATGGGGGAACGCTAGCGTGGAGGCGGACAAAAGCGGAAGAGGGTAGCCTTGCGCCATGACA
>JBIIZP010000128.1:0-2852 GCA_044346215.1 Candidatus Planktophila sp. | reverse complement strand
GCGTTCTCAAATGCCGTATCTAAGCCAGGTGTTCTGGCTAGAACCAGCCTGCCTGCCCGAATCGAACGTGGGTAAACTGCATGGATTGCAGCAAAGGCTTCCGCCTCACCAACTTTGTTTTCCTTCGTAAAAGTGCTCAGATCGATTAATCCAAATTTGTGTCGTGCTTCGCGAGCTTTTTGGGATAAAACATCCTTTACATAGTTTGCGATATCCCATTGAGATTCCACGGTTTCGACCCGCGAAAGGTAATTTTCCAAGCCAAGAACTTGCAGAATTGCCTTTAGCTTGACCACGGTTATCGGTTCACCTTCAAGAAGCTCTGCATCTTGTGCTTTCTCGATGAAATCATCTTCAGCTAAAGAATCCTCTAGGACCTTGACCAGCTCTAACATCACAAAATTGGTCTCTTTTACAGATCCCAACTGAAGATCTAAGTACTTACCTTCAATTTGTCGAACTCGTTCGCGAGTTACGTTGAATTGAGTACCTAATTCATCCAAAGTCTTTGGATGGCGCATCAAAGCTGGCACGCGTCCTCTAATTATCTCGAGAGTTCTGTCATCAATTTCACGATAATCGTTGTAGTAAAAGATTATTCCTTTTACAACATCGAGCAAGGACGTAGACAAATCAACAGCATCGGGTGTGTATGTTGAGCCATCAGTATCTTCCAAAGCTTCGATGTGGGCAGCAACCCATCCATCTAAACCTTGCTTCTCATAAACTCCAAATACATTGGCAAGTTCATCCAAGATTTGATTCTTACGAATCTCTCCAACGTTTGGAGTATCCATGAGATCTGACAACCTATGCTCCTTTAGATGGTAATAACAGATTCCAAATTTCCAGCTATCGTCTCTGTAGGATCGAGATAGAAACCTTTGCAACGAGTTGGTTACTGGGTTTGTAAAGTTGTCCCAAAGTAGTACAACTTCGGGGTCTCCATTGAATGTAATAAGATCGGTTAGATACTCGTCCATAGATTATCGATTCACCAATCCTGCTTGTAGGGCGATCACAAAATGTGGCAGAAGTTGCTGTTGGCGTGCAAAGTACATCGCAGCATCGCTAAATCTCTCTGGATGCATTTCAGCTTCGCGTTCAACAACATATGAAGCCAATTGCTGCGCCAAGGTTTCACATATTGTGGCGCTGGCTTCAGGAGTATTCTCATTCTCAAATCCTGAGGCTGTCCAGGCACCAAAGATGTTTTTTAATGATCTATGTTTTCCGTAAAGCCTGATCATTAGTTTTCCATCTTCGATGCTTGCGGTAACTCTTTGAGTTGGGTTATCTCTTCCGCTTAGCTCGAAATCAAGCTTAGGATTTCGTTTGTGCCCTGCTTCAGTGATCTTCACTGTTGCATTTGCTGAGATCGTCCCAACAGTTGCTGTAACAGTTGTATTACCTTCGGACTTGCCTGCTATGGCAACTACTCGTGCCTCACAAGCTGTGCCCGAGCCATTTGGCTTAAGGGTGGCAACTTTTTGCACTTCAAGTAATTCGTTATTGACAGTGATGTGCGCCTTTTCACCTGCAAGTTCGATAGGTGCGCGCAGAATCATTACTTTTCTTTTTTCTGGTGCGACACTTACTGTCTCAGGATCAAAGATGAGGCCTTCAGGGATTATTTCCTCCGGTGTATCAAAGTCAATTACTGTGATTTCACAGAAGGCCGACACTTCGTTACGAGTTGCTATGAGAGATGTTGATCCGACATTTAATGCCTTTATTCGTACCGTATTGCTAACAACCGGCAAGCGCTCATGTTTCACCCATCCATTTGGATCAGGAAGCTCAAGAATCTCAACGACATTAGTTCCAGAAGTTAAGTTAATCTGAAGTGGTGCTAAATCCATTCCTTCGGGTGCTCGCACCGTAAGTGAAATGACTTCATTTTTCTTACAAATTCGACGAGGCGGAATGATCGTCAAATCTTGGTATGAATCATCCTCCCCTGTTTCGGTTGGAATCTCACCAGAATCACTTGCGTCTAATAACTCTTGAAGCTTGTTTGCCAGAGTATTGCTAAGCGCATTGAAACGATTTCGCAGCTTGTCGCCTTCGCGACGTTGAGCGCCTTCTTCATCTGCAATAGCATCTAAAATTGGCTTAAGATGTGAGTCAACCGCTGCACAAAGTTGTGTCCAATAAGGATGTTCACGAACTAATCCATCACGACTGCGACTAATTACTCGGGTTGGATTGAGTTCATTCTGGCCATCTTCTTCATCCACGGCTCGTGATAAATCATGAATCTCGGGTGCATCGAGTCGCCCGCAGAACCAACCGATTCCTTCTTTGCCAGATAAATGGAGAAAGGAGTTCTCGTATGTAGCGCCACGTCCACCAATAACTATTCCATGCCTTGAATATCCATTGAGCGGTCCAACCTCTTTTGCCGGAAGTCTGTAAACAGTTAGGTGCACTGGAAGCTTGTATTTTGCAACTTGAATATCCAGATCAAGCACAATTTCACCAGATGGCGCTAATCCTTCAAGGCGCTTTACAACTTTGGTGCGTTCGTCGTAATAAGTGACTTCATTTCGATTGATTAGATCTCTGAGTTGAACATTGGCTTGAAGCTTTTCAATCATTTCTGAAGCAGAAGGAATTCTGTGGCGCACATGAACATACAGTTCGGCAGTTAATCCAGATTCGCCTTTCGCCAGGTTGGTATCTGTGTACGCCTCTTCAGTAGGTTCGTCATCAAGAAAGTCCATCTGGTATTCGCCACGACTATTGATTTCAAGCGAGCTAAATTTTCCTTTGTGTATTGAAAGAAAACGAGCACGCCCTAGCGCTGCAATATCTTTAGCCCCACGGCCAAACAGACCACGGGTACCCAT
>JBIIZP010000024.1:0-9818 GCA_044346215.1 Candidatus Planktophila sp. | reverse complement strand
TGGCAGAACGCCGTGCAGCACTTGGTGGATCAATTCCACGACGTCGTTCAATTTCTCGTCCTTTAACTATGCCGGATGATTCTGTTTACGAATCTGTAAAGCGTGGTTCAGGGCATCAAGAGATCGCAACAACAATGGCTTTTGTTCGCATGTTGAAGGATCTTGTTAAGGATCCAGGTTTGGGCAATCGCATTGTTCCGATCATTCCTGATGAAGCTCGCACCTTTGGTATGGATTCATTGTTCCCAACGATGAAGATTTACTCGCCACATGGCCAGCAATACACCGCAGTAGACCGCGAATTAATGTTGTCATACAAAGAATCAACATCTGGTGTGATTCTGCATGAAGGTATCAATGAAGCAGGCTCTGTTGCTTCATTTACCGCAGTTGGATCTTCGTATTCAACTCATGATGAACCAATGATTCCTATGTACATTTTCTATTCGATGTTTGGTTTCCAGCGCACAGGAGATGCCTTCTGGGCAGCTGCGGATCAAATGGTTCGTGGATTTGTTATCGGTGCGACTGCTGGACGTACAACGCTTAACGGTGAAGGTTTGCAACATGAAGATGGTCATTCACATCTTCTTGCCGCAACCAACCCTGCAGTCGTTGCTTATGATCCAGCATTTGCCTACGAACTTGGCCATATTGTTAAAGATGGTCTACGTCGCATGTATGGTGAAAACAGCGAGAACATTTTTTACTACCTCACTGTTTACAACGAGCCATATGTACATCCTGCAGAGCCAGAAAACCTTGATGTTGATGGCTTGCTCAAGGGAATTTATCTTCTCTCACCTACAAAGAGTTCACGAAAGAAGAACGCACAAATCTTGGCATCAGGTGTAGGAGTTAACTGGGCGATGAAGGCGCAGCAACTTCTTGCAGATGATTGGGGCGTTAACGCTGCAGTGTGGTCAGTAACTTCTTGGAACGAGCTTCGTCGCGATGGTCTTGAAACCGATCGCTACAACCTGCTCAATCCAACAGATTCTCGCAAGGCTTACATCACTAAGAAGTTAGCCCATACAAAGGGACCAGTTATTGCCGTCAGTGACTTCATGCGTGCCGTGCAAGACCAAGTTGCACCTTGGGTCGATCGTCCTTTCTATTCATTAGGAACAGATGGCTTTGGTCTGTCTGACACCCGTGGCGCGCTTCGTCGTCACTTCAAGGTGGATGCTGAATCAATCGCTGTAGCCGTGTTGCAGCAACTCTGTAACCAAGGTGAAATCAAGCAAAGCATTGTCACCCAGGCTATGGATAAGTATCGTATCCATGATGTCTCAGCTGCAGATGCTGGCAATACAGAAGGATCGGGTTGATCTCTAGAATTCCAATCACAGATATCTCCCCTGCGGTTTACTTCGGGGGAGAATTTGTTGCGGTAAAGGCGATCGCACAAGAAACCATCTCTGTCTCAGCAACAATAATTATTGAAGGACATGAAACTCTGACTGCTGAAGTTTGCCTATACAACGCAAAAGAGAAAATGGTTGATTGCCAGCCACTTGTTCAGCGTTGGCCAGGAACTGATCGATATGAAGGCCAATTTACTGTTCCAGCCGAAGGTGATTTCTACTTTGTCATCAAAGCATCAAGCACATCGCAATACCGAACCGTAACTGGGGAATCAGAAAAATACCCCTTGCGTGCAGATCGCGATCGTGCGCTAGTTGGATCTTGGTATGAGTTTTTCCCTCGTAGCGAAGGTGCAATTAGAAATGCTGATGGATCAGTAGTTAGCGGAACATTTGCGACAGCTACAAAGCGTCTTGCCGGTGTAGCTGCAATGGGATTTGATGTTTTATACCTACCACCAGTTCATCCAATTGGAATTTCACACCGAAAAGGCAAGAACAATACCCTTGATGCAAAGCCAGATGATTGCGGAGTCCCATGGGCAATTGGTAATTCTGATGGTGGACATGATGCGATTAATCCCACCCTTGGAACCATGAAAGATTTTGAAGATTTCGTTAAAGCGGCCGGTAAACAAGGTTTAGAAATTGCGTTGGATTTAGCGCTACAGACATCACCTGACCATCCCTGGGTAAAGAGCAATCCGGAATGGTTTAACAAACGAGCAGATGGAACCATCGCATACGCTGAAAATCCTCCTAAGAAGTACCAAGACATTTACCCCATTAACTTTGATGATGACTACGAAGGAATCCGTAATGAAGTTCTTCGAATCATCCGCTTATGGGTTTCAAAGGGCGTAAAGATCTTCCGCGTTGATAATCCCCACACAAAGCCGGTGCATTTCTGGCAGGACGTACTTGCAATAGTGCATAAAGAAAGCCCCGAAGTTGTTTTTCTAGCTGAAGCTTTTACAGGCCCTGCCATGATGCACGCACTGGGTAAAGCTGGATTCCACCAGTCCTATACATACTTCACCTGGAGGACAAGTAAAGGCGAATTAGTTGATTACGGCCGCGAAGTTGCACAAGGCACAAGTGCATTCTTTAGACCAAACTTTTGGGTCAATACTCCAGATATCAATCCTTTTCACTTACAAAGCGGAAACCCCGCGATGTTTGCCTTGCGTGCAGTTCTGGCTTCAACGTTGACTCCCTCTTGGGGAATGTATGCAGGGTATGAACTCTATGAACACCGCGCCTTTAAAGAAGGTGGCGAAGAGTATATGGATTCGGAAAAGTATGAAATTAAAGTACGAGACTGGGACGGAGCGGGCAAAAAGGGTTTAACTCTTGCACCATTTATTACTCAGCTCAATGCAATCTGCAAAGCACATCCAGCGTTACAACGACTTCGCAATTTAACTTTCCACGACACAGATTCTGATGCAATTGTTGCGTACTCTAAGCGCGAAGGTAAAGATTTGATTCTTGTAGTTGTTAACTTGGATCCTAGCTTTGCCCAAGGAACCACGGTTCACTGGAATATGGATGCGCTGGGCTTTTCAAGTAACGAATTTGAGGTTAAAGATTTGTTAGATGGCTCTGCTATGACTTGGAGTCCACATACCTATGTTTCGTTGAACCCAACACGCCCTGTTGGAAAAGTTGCCCACATTGTTTCGGTAAAGATCTAACGTGGGTGTCTTTTCGAAGTTCTTCAAGGGTCAAGGCCAAGAGAACCAACAACCTGCTTCATTTCTAAATCCACACTCATCTCTTGGTGAATTGGATCTGTACCTAATCGCAGAAGGCCGCCATGAGCAGCTGTGGAAAGCCCTTGGCGCGCAGGTAAAACGTGATGAAACAGGAGCATTGCTCGGTACTGCTTTTTCTGTCTGGGCACCAAATGCACAAGCTGTCTCATTGATTGGCGATCACAACTATTGGGATCGAAATGCTCATCAAATGCATCGCATTGGAACGTCGGGAATTTGGGAAATCTTTGTTGCAGATATCAGCGCTGGTACGAAGTATAAATTTGCTGTGTGTGGAATTGATGGTCGCTGGGTTGACCACGCAGATCCCATGGCGCGTGCTACCGAGATTCCGCCTTTAACGGCATCGGTTGTCGAGGAATCTAATTACCAATGGAACGACAAAGTATGGATTGATCAGCGTTTACAGTTTCAACCGTGGCGCTCCGCTGTGTCTGTGTATGAAGTCCATCTTGGCTCTTGGAAAATTGGTTTAACTTATAAAGAGTTAGCCGTTGAATTAGTGGAATACATTCAACAGCAGGGCTTCACACATGTTGAATTTCTGCCAGTAACAGAACATCCTTACGGACCTTCGTGGGGCTATCAAGTAACTTCCTTCTTTGCTCCAACATCGCGCTTTGGTTCACCTGATGAATTTAGATTTTTAGTTGATGCTCTACACAATGCGGGTATCGGAGTTATCTTGGATTGGGTACCTGCACACTTTCCAAAAGATGAATGGGCGCTAGCAAAATTTGATGGCACCGCTTTGTATGAACATGCTGATCCAAGACTTGGTGAGCACCCTGACTGGGGAACGCTTATCTTCAACTTTGGACGCAACGAAGTGAGAAACTTCCTAGTCGCTAGTGCTTTGTATTGGCTAACCGAGTTCCATATTGATGGTTTGCGCGTAGATGCAGTGGCATCGATGCTTTATCTAGATTATTCACGCGAAGAAGGCCAGTGGTTGCCCAATGTAAATGGTGGCCGTGAAAACCTTGAAGCGGTTCAGCTGCTGCAAGAGGCAACATCTACAGCTTATAAAACCCATCCCGGCATCATGATGATCGCTGAAGAATCCACCGCTTGGTCTGGCGTTACTGCAGATACATCAGGTGGCGGACTTGGATTTGGCTTTAAGTGGAACATGGGCTGGATGCATGACACTTTGCAGTACTTATCTCAAGAGCCTATTCATCGCGTCTATCACCACAATGAGATTACCTTTTCAATCTTGTATGCATGGAGTGAAAACTTCATGCTGCCTTTGTCGCATGATGAAGTTGTCCACGGTAAGGGTCAGCTTGTTAATAAATTCCCGGGTGATCGTTGGCAAAAGCTGGCAACTTTGCGTGCTTTGTATGGGTTCATGTGGGCACATCCAGGTAAGAAGTTATTGTTTATGGGTAGCGAATTCGCTCAAAATGATGAGTGGAATGAAAACGACGGTTTACAGTGGTATTTAACAGAGTATGCGGAACATCAAGGCGTGCAGAAAACTATTGCGGAGCTCAACAGTATCTACAGGTCAACGCCAGCTTTGTGGGAAAAAGATAAAAACCCTGAAGGTTTCACGTGGCTGGTTGGAAACGATGGCGCTTCAAATATTGTTGCCTTTGCCCGTTGGGATGAATATGCCTCAGCACTTGTCAGTGTTACTAACTTCTCTCCCGTCCCCCACGAGAATTACCAACTACCTTTCCCAAATGCCGGCATCTGGTGCGAAGTGCTAAATACTGATGATGTAAGTTTTGGTGGAAGCGGAGTCAGCAATGAACCTGTTATTGTCGGCGCTTCTCAGGTAGCTTCGGTGAAGATCCCACCACTAGCAACAGTTTGGTTTAAGCGTTCTTAAAAATCTTCGCAAAGTACGGAACAGTTAGCAACATAACCGCAGGAATTAAAAGCGCCAAGCTCAATGAAGTTACTTGAGCGGTCCAGGCGATGACCCAACGGACCACAAAAACAAGTGAAATATTGATTACGCCTATCTGGCCAATAACAACGCTAGATGGGAATTTTGAGCGTGTATTTGCTGCATTCATGATTGAAGGACCTAAGAAAGAGGATCCAAGACCCGCGATTGTGAAACTGATTGAAAGAATCACGATTACTAAAGTCTTGTTTGATGTACCCGTAAGACTCACACCAACAATCCCAGCAATAAATGCGACTCCTGAAATGAGCGAAGCTTTGACCACTAGTTCATGAATCGCATAATGATTTAAGAGTTTGTGGAGATTCAAGCGTCCAATAATCATGGCAACCGTAAAGAGAATGTAAGGCAAGGTGTTGATGCCACCCTTAATACCCATGTCTTCTTTAACAAATATTGCTGCCCAGTCGCCGATAGCAAACTCCAACATAATGGCACACAGCAAACCACCCGAAACTAATCCATCAATCTTGAAACCTTTGAACATATCTCGCGCCCGATGATCAGATTCTGGATTTGTATTTGCAGTTACGAGATTGGGAGAAAGTTCACGAATTATGTACAACATAGCAATTAGACAAATGGTCGATAAGAAATTTGTGTAGGTACCAAGCTCTACTCGATCCACCATCAATCCAGCGAGAATAGAAGTAATCAAAGCGCCACTACTCCAGAACCCGCTGAGCAAAGTAACTACCTGGCGTTTAGTTCTATCTTGAAAGTGGAAACCTTGCGAGTTAATGCTGATATGAAACGCAGAAATTGAAGCACCTTGTAGGACTATGAAAACAAAAAAGAGAAGGCTGGAGGTTGCATGCGTTAAGAAAATCAAGCTAACGGCCATGGTAAATGCAGCTATTTGCATTATCTGTCGGGCACCAAATTTGTGTACGAGATGGCCAACGATTAACAAGGCAGTCAGATTGCCGACAGAACCAAGGCTCAGTAGCGAACCAAACTGACCATTTGAAAGCTGCAAATTGGCTTTAACTTCGGGAAATCGTGGGACCCAGGACATGATCTGAATTCCGAAGAGGAAAAACAATGCTTTAAGAAGGTTTATCTCCCGATCAATTGTTAGGGATTTCATCAAAATAGCGCACTGGCAAGCTCTTTACGAGCTGCCACCAATCGTGGATCGCTTTGGTCAACCAAGGCAAAAAGATTAAGGAGATGGTCTTTTACTTTGGTTCGTTCATCACCTGAAGTGGCTCGCACAGCATGAATCAAACGAGCAAAAGCTGCTTCTACTCCACCGTTTACCATTTCAACATCGGCAGCCTTTAATTGAAGTTGGATATCACTTGGATTAATCGCAGATTGTTCAATAACTTCACTGAGTTCTAAGCCTTCGGTACGCATTAACAATTGCGTTTGCGCTAAACCTAATTTCGCAAGATTTTCAGCAGGTTTACGGGAGAGCCACTTTTTGTAGGCGGCTTCTGCTGCAAGGTAATTGCCAGCTTCTAGAGCATCCATAGCTTCGATTTCTTCTGCTTCCATCTGCTCAACTGGAGCTTGCCCAATTCCTTGCTCTGAAGCAAGAGTTAAGACTTTGTCAATCACCATACGAACCTGTGCCTCAGAATAACTCTTTTCAAATAGTGGAACCATTTGTTCGGCAATTATCGCAACAGCATATGGAATTGATTTAGTTTGAAAAGCTTGTGCGACCTGAGGGTGAGCTTCGATATCAACATGTGCTAAAGCGAAAGCTTGCTTGTGATCAGCCTCTAATTTTCCTAGAACCTTCACCATGTCGGCAGATTCTGTAGATCTTGGTGACCACATCACAACAATTACTGGGCGGATTAGCGACAAAGGCAGAATGTCACTACTGAGATTTTCAACCGATACTTGGATGCCCGGTAAAGGAGTCGCTGGATCTACCTTTGGCTTAGTAAGAGAACTTAAATCAAAGGCTTGACCAAAATTGGGTGGCAAGCTCATGGAGCAATCCTATCTATTGAACAACTATGTCCACGCCCGAGTCACGGCGCATTGGCAAGATTTCAGCACAGTAATTATCCGTCGCCTCTTCTAACCCAACGTCATAACCTACTTTTTCACTTAAATACCAGCGATTTTCAAGGATTTCATGGAACATCTGCGCACGTTCCACGCGACCTCTCATGTGCTCAGGAACTCTGCTGATCACGGGTTCAAATACTTCTGTGATCCACTTTTTGGCCATCTCATTAATAGACAGACCAAGTTTATTTTCTCTTGCGTTATAGCGATCAAATGAAGCAAGTAGACGTTTAGCTTGCAGCTCTTCAGTTTCTAGACCCGTCAAATCGCGCAAGCGTTGACTATGATAACCAGCAGCAACAAGTTTTGGCTGAAAAGAAATCATCTGAGTGTCACCATCGATCGTGATTGCTACTTCTTCGACGGCAAATCCTAAATCGTGCAACTGGCGCATAGCGCGTTCAACTGCATGTCGATCCTTCGGATCCAACAGCTGTCTTTCTTTCAGCGCTGCCCAAATTCTGCGGTAGCGTCGAATAACCGCATCAGATGCGCGCACTGGTTCCATACCTGGATATAAAACTCCTGATAGGGCTAAATCTTCAAGTTCTGCAGCAACATTAAAATGCACAATATCTAAATCATGTTCACGCTGACCATCGCTCAAGGTCTTTTGAAACTCTCCAGTTTCTGCATCAACTAAATATGCGGCAAAGCCCTCTGCATCGCGACGGAACAAGGTATTGGAAAGTGAACAATCTCCCCACCAGAAACCCAACAAATGTAAACGCACCAGCAACAAAGCAAGAGCACTTGCCATCGTTGTAATCTCTTGGGCAGTTACTGCGCCAGAAAGCAGAACACGATATGGCAATGAATACGGCAAAAATCGAGTAACGATTGCACATGGCAGCTCTTCACCATGTGCATCGACTCGACCTTCAACAACTGCAACCTGTTCTACACATGGCGCATTGAGGTGAGAAAGTTCGCGAAGAATTTTGTACTCACGATTTGCGAACTCAGAAACCGTCTCTTTGACCGCATAGACTTCTGCATCTGGATCATTGCTGGCTCGGACCAACCGCACAACGTGCCTGGAAATACCTCGCTTTTCAGCCAAGGCTGGATCTTCAGGCCATTGCTCAAGGGGCAAGTGCCACGGCAGGCCAGTAACGGCAGCGATCTCCTCGCCTAAGCCTGTAATGCGCAACGCCATAGTCCTTATTCTCTCGTATAAATGTGTCAGGAACATGAACACCACGGTCTCTATAAGTGTGATCTATTCACTTTAGAATGTGTGTATGGCTATATCAACACGCATTAAGAAAGCAGCAGCTCGATCCCCAAAGGCAGAAAAAGCCGCAGCAGATTACGGAACCATGGGAGCACCGATCAATCGATCACACCCTTTTTACTTTGGCTTTATTGCAACTCTTGGAGCACTAACCGCGATTGTTTTAATGCGAGCTTTAGCAAGTGTGAGTCAAATTTTTGTCCTTATTTTGATCGCTCTATTTTTAGCTATGGGTTTAAATCCTGCCGTTGAAGCTTTGCGCAAGCGAAACATGTCGCGCAATATCGCTGTCACTATTATTTTCTCTTCTGTAATTCTCTTTGTAGTATTTTTTGCACTTGTTGTTATACCTCCAGTGATTAGTCAAGGAACAAACCTGATTGAATCTGGGCCACAACTACTTCAGGATTTAATGAAGAATGAAACTATCAACCAACTCAATACTCAATACGGCCTGATTGACACTCTGCAAGAGAGATTGAGATCCGTAACATCAGATGGAACTCTATTAATCTCCACATTTGGTGGAGTTATTGGAGTCGGAAAATCTGTTCTTTCAGGGTTTTTTACTGCGCTGACAATTTTGGTTCTAACTCTATACTTCATCACTTCACTTCCTCAGGCAGTAAAGCTTGGACTTTCACTGGTTCCTGCTAGCCGCCGTGATCGAGTTGGCTTGCTTACAAATGCGATAATCGCTCGCGTAGGCTCTTTTGTCGGCAGCCAGATTCTGATCGCAGCTATGGCGGCGGTGTTTGTCACTATTCTTTCAACGATTCTTGGCCTTCCTTCTCCCATCGCAATTGGTATGTTTGTTTTAGTTGCAGCTCTTATTCCATTGATTGGACACTTCATTGGGGCTGGAATGTTTACCTTGATTGCGCTGTCTCAGTCATTGTTAGTTGGTGTTGTTGCTTTCGTTGCCTACGTGGTCTATGTCCAAATCGAAAACTATGTAGTTACACCCCGCATCATGAAACGAACCTTGTCTGTGCCTGGAGCGGTAACAATTGTTGCTGCACTGATTGGTTCATCTTTGCTTGGCTTAGTGGGCGGACTCCTTGCAGTGCCAGTAGCGGCAGCAATAATTTTGATCCTAGATGAAGTGGTTATTCCAAGGGCAAATAAGGCTTAAAACTCAAGTGGGAGCTTTAAGGGGACACCCTTAACGATTGAGGCTATCTCGGAGAGAACTCGGTGAACTGCTGGTTCTCCAAGCCATAAGTGTTTGGCTTCATCGACTGCAATGATTTCTAACTTCGAAACAATTGCAAATCTTTCTCTTGCTTGGGCTGGCTGCAAATAGTCATCTAACTCTGGGACAAGTGCGGTAATTGGTCGAGGATCTGTATTCCAATACTCAAGTTGGGCATCTGTAGTTGTGCGAAGTGGTGGGCTGAGCAATATCAAACCTTTATGTCGTGGATCTTTTGCGTGCTGCAAAGCAAGGTCTGTTCCAAAGGACCAACCCGTTACCCAAACAT
>JBIIZP010000151.1:0-2885 GCA_044346215.1 Candidatus Planktophila sp. | reverse complement strand
CACCAAGACTTCCGAGACCGATAGCTGGAAAAACCGTATAGACACGTTCCATCATTACATAAATTGCTGCAAGAGCTAAAAATGAAGGAAACACTTGGACAAGAAGTAATGCCTGCAATCCAAGTTTGCGTCCGCGAAAACGCATGCGACTAAATGCAAAAGCTGAGGCAGCACCCACAAAAACCGAGATCAAAGCGTTTGCAGAAGCAAGCACTAGTGAGTTCTTCACCCATGTTACATAAGGAACCGCCTCATTATTGAAAAGCCCTTCGTAGTTCTTCCAACTAAATCGTGAAGGTACAAGCGAAGACGATGCTAATGAACCGGACGGATCAAATGAACTTTGAATAACAACATAGATTGGGAAAATTGTAAAAGCTATAAGAGACCATGCATAAATATGACGCCATAAATGCCCAGTTTTCATTGGGGATCTCATTACATATTCTCCAAAACTCTTGATCGCTTCAAGCTCCACATAGACAATGCGCCGACAATAATGAACATAATCATTGAAATCGCACTGGCCAAGCCAAGGTTCTGTTGAGTGGAGCCGAACGCTGTCTTATAGGTATAGGTAATCAAAATATCGGTGGCACCTGCAGTTTCTCCAGCTAAAACATTAGTTGGACCGCCACCAGTAAGTAAGTAAACAATATTAAAATTATTGAAATTAAAAGCAAAGGATGCAATCAATAACGGCGATAAAATCTGAAGTAGTAGAGGCATTTTAATGCGCTGCAAGATTTGTCGAGGTGATGCACCATCAATTGATGCGGCTTCCTCTAATTCTCCGGGGATAGCTTGTAATGCACCAGATGAAATTAGATAGAAGTACGGAAAACCCAGCCATAAATTCACAACTAGAATAACTAATTTCGCCAGAATAGCGCTGTTGAGCCAATCGATTTCATGTCCTAACAAAAGATTGACCGCACCGTATTGGCGATTAAACATACCCGCCCAAATCAGAATTGTCATAAAGCTTGGAATCGCATATGGCAAAATCAAAATCGAACGATAAAAGCGACGGAAACGAATTTTTTTATCCATCGCAATTGCCAGCAGTAATCCGACACCAAACATCATGATGACTGTCGTGAAGGCAAAGATGAAGGTCCAGACAAAAACCTTTAGAAAGGGTCCGCGAACAACAGGATCACGGAAGAGGTTCAAATAGTTTTCAAAGTTATTGTATGCCCGCCATCCAGGTTCAAGCTTCTGATCGGGATTCTCAATATTTGCAAAGTTACCTCGGTTATTGTCCTTGAAGGTTGTTCCTTCGAGTAAATTCTTTACGCTGTCAGAGGCTTCATCATAAACAAGTGACTGTATAACACGTACCGCAACATCTAAGCCTTGAGGTGAAAGAAAATAACCATCCCCTAAAGGAAACTTTATCGATGATATTAATGAGTCCGCATTCGCAGCTTCGGTGTCACTTAATCGAACAAATCCATCTGCACTTACCGCAACACCATATTCATCGCGAATAAATTGATCAGAGGATAGCAGCGTGTACGATTTTTCAGTCGCGATTCCAACTTCCCCTGTTGTTTGCTTGGTTGCAAGGGCAGCCAAATTTCCATTTACTTTGCCGATGACGGTGTCAAAGGTGGTGTTTTCAGCATCTGCTGATATTCCAGAATTAATCAGCTGAGTAATGGCATCTTGTTTTGATATTTCATTACCAGTTTTATAGCTGTAACCTGACATTGCGACTGTGTAAATTACCGGCACAACAACAAAAGTAATTAAAAGAATAACTCCCGGAGCCAAAAATTTAAATGGCATTGTTTTCTTACTAAAGTAAACAAAGTTAATAATCAGCAATACAACTACTATCACTGTGGCCATTACCGTTTGATCCTTAGCAAGTGCTGCAAAGAGCATCGACACTAGAATCGCATCACTTATTGCAATTATTGCTATTTTAAGTAGCAATGCGGGGGTGCCTGTAAAACCTGCAAATCGAATCATTAGATTACTACCCCTTAGTTTTCTTTAGTAAAGCAAATACTGGCGCACTCTTTAAGAGTGCGCCAGTATTTTTGATTACTTAGTTCTTCGCTGCGTCAGCGAAGTTCTTTCTCAGAATTACTGCAGCGTCGTCAAGGGTCTTATCGACATTCTCGCCCTTAACTAAGATGTTTGTAAATACTGAACCTACAACGTCGTACCAGTTAGATCCGCCAGCCTTGTTATCAAGGATTGCACCGAACTGTGGTGTACCGGTCTTTGCTGCGTTAGCAATTCCAGTTGTACGAGCGTCTTTGATGACCGCACCTGCTGCTGTATTGGCAGGTGGACGTGATGATGCTGAAGACATCAATACTTGACCTTCTCTTGAAGCAAACCAGCCAAGAACAAGCTTCTTAGCACCTAGGTCAACACCATGCTTTGCAGCATATGATGTTACAAACGCACCTGAGTAGTTAACCCACTGTGCACCCTTTGTGGTTGCTGTAAGTCCTGGCGTTGCGCCAAGGCCAATGTTTATGCCAGCTGCTGCAATTCCATCCATGTTCCAAGCACCGGTGATACCAAATGGAATCTTTCCCGCCTTGAATGCATCAGCACAACCATCCCATTGGAAGAAGCCGTTGCTCTTGCCATCTGCACCAATTAGGTACTTCTTGACATTTGCCTTGAATGCAGCTGAGTTCATTAGTGTCTTAGTTAGATCAGGATTATTTCCCTTGTATCCCCAAGCTCCGCCACCCAGTGCTGTTAGAACTGCGTTAGCTCCCCAAGCACCTTCAAATGCACAGATTCCACCAGTTAGACCCTTAGCGGTCTTGTTTGCTGTGTAGTAATCAACCATTCCTTGGAAAGTTGTTGGTGCAGTTGCGTTAAGAGCCTTATTCCACATGAAAGCTGTTGTA
>JBIIZP010000023.1:0-9992 GCA_044346215.1 Candidatus Planktophila sp. | reverse complement strand
AGACCTTTGGCTGCTTTCCGCCACGAACAGGTGGCGGAGTCGCACCAATCAACGCACCTAGGAATGAATTCAACTTTGCCGTGGGAACTCTTCGTTCCCAACTATCAAGAGCTGTGCGCAGCGCCGGGGCAAGACGATCACGATGCCAGCCAGTCTTGGCCGCAATGTTTACGCGTTGGGCCCATTCGACCTGATCTAGATGTCGATCAATCTCTCGCTCCAATTGGTTACGACGATCTTCATCCACCAAATCCCATTTATTCATGACGATCACCATGGCTTTTCCTGCCTCTTCAACCATAGTGATAACGCGTAAATCTTGTTCGGTGATTGGCTCTGATGCATCAAGTACAACTACAGCAACTTCGCATCGCTCTAACGCTGTTGCTGTACGCAATGATGCGTAGTAATCAGTTCCAGAATCTTGATTAGCTCGCTTTTTCAATCCCGCGGTGTCGATAAATCTCCAAGTTGATCCACCGAATGATAAAAGTGAATCCACTGGATCACGGGTTGTGCCCGCTGCATCATCAACAATCGATAAGGATTCGCCGGCAATAGCGTTAAATAATGAAGACTTACCAACATTAGGTCGTCCGATCAAGGCAACCTTGCGATAACCATCTTGATTTTGTGCACGACCAACTTCTGGAAGAACATTTACAATGTGATCTAACAAATCACCACTACCGCGACCATGCAGCGCAGAAACAAAACGTGGTTCACCAAGACCTAAACCCCATAAGCCATGCGCTTCAGCTTCTTCACGCTCGCCATCAACTTTATTTCCAATCAAAATTGTTGGCTTTTTTGCTTTGCGTAAATGCTGAACCAAAGTGTCATCTTCATCTAGTGCACCCACTTGCGCGTCTACAACAAAGCACAATACATCAGCTTCCTGAATCGCTAACTCTGAACCCGCACTTACTTGGACGGCAATACCGTCGGGCTTTGCTTCCCAACCGCCAGTGTCCATGATGATGAAACGACGACCGCCCCATTCACATTCGTACTGAACGCGATCGCGTGTTACACCCGGTGTATCTTCCACAATAGCTTCTCTTCGACCTAAGAAACGATTGATCAACGTTGACTTTCCAACATTTGGGCGACCTATGATCGCAACGATCGGCAAACCCAGTAAATTACGCTTCTTTAAGAGCTCCCAGACACGTTCGATGGTTTCGTCAAGATCCAGATAAGTTGAATCAACTTCAACGGCATCAGATGCCATAGCCAATGGCGAGACGGCACGCGTTGAATCAACGGCATCTCGGCTATCCAAAGATTGCTTTACATCAACTGTTTTATCTTCCGTTTCACCTTCGCGACGCGTTGTACGAGCCTCTAAGTTGGCGGTCAAATAGATTTTTAATCCCGCTTCAGGAGCAACCACTGTTCCAATATCTCTGCCTTCGACAACAATTCCACGTTCTGCTGAATCAATTATTCGATGTTGCAGATTTAAAAGTTCTCTGCGAACTTCAGGCATGGCGCTAATGCGCGAAACATTTTCAGTAACTGATGTACCGCGAATCGCGTGCGTGATCTGAGTTTCTCCAGCAAAAATATTTGGAGCTGAAGGATCGGCATCGAATTTAATTGGATGATCTTTTACAGCTTGCAAAATAGAAAATGCTTCTTCGCATTTGTATTCCAGCGCAAGCCAAGTTACGGCGCGATATAGCGCACCTGTATCCAAGTAGTTCCAACCTGCACGGGTTGCTACCGCTTTTGCAGTACTTGACTTACCTGCGCCACTCGGGCCATCTATTGCTACGACTATGCCCATGTGATGAGCCTACTTCTATTTACGAATCGGATGAACATTCCATCCGATCGATGTTAGGTGGGAAGAGATTTTTGCTGCATCACTTTCAGATAAAGCCAAAGTAATCAGTGCGCTTAGTTGTCCAGGTGAATGCTCAATATTCAAATCTTCAACGTTGACTTCCATGGCCGCGCATTCATTAAAAATTGCACCTAATTGACCTGGCTTGTCATCAATAACGATGGGCAAATACCAGTATTCGCGAGCCTTTCCACCATGCTTTCCAGGTATTAAAGCTTTACCAGCGCGACCTTGAGCAATCAATGTACCTATCTCTTCAGGATTATTCAGAGAATCAATCATCTTGGTTACATCGTTTTGTAGATTTATTAGCAATTGATGCAGCTCTTTGCGGTTGGAGTAAATAATCTCTTTCCATAGCGATTCATCCGAACCAGCTATTCGAGTGGTATCGCGCAACCCTTGTCCCGATAACTCCATCCACTCAGCTGGAGTACCGGTCAACTGTTTTGCAATCAGAGAAGCGGCAATCTGTGGAAGGTGGGAAATCTTTGCCACCGCTCGATCATGATCGGCTGCTGTTAGCTCAACAGGAGTTGCCCCTAAGAGAGCAATCAGCTCTAGCGCCAATCCCTTCGAAGATTCTTCCAGATCGGGGCTAGGCGTAAGTATCCAGCTCCTACCCTGAAACAGATCAGCCCGTGCCGAGCCTGCACCGCCTATTTCACGGCCTGCCATGGGGTGAGTGGGCACAAATCGCCTGGAGAGGCCTAAAATTCCCTCTACGTGTAGTACAACTTCATTCTTGATACTGCCTACATCTATAAATGTTGACTGTGGGTTTAATCCATTTTCTACTTCCATGACTGCTGGCAGCTGTGAAGTAGGCATCGCTAAGACGACGAGATCTGGATTGGCTATCGCTACCCCACCGACCAAGTCATTGGCCAGGGACTGAGCTTTGGTATCTGCATCAACCATCTGAACACTAACTTCTCGCTGAACTAGGGCTAAACCGATTGAAGTTCCGATTAAGCCTGAACCGACAATCCGAACACTGGATAACTTGTTCTTGGGCATTACTGAGCTATATCTCTACGAAGTACCGCTGCCCCATGTAGGTAAATGTGGCTGATTTGCTCAGCAGATCTAGCTGTTTCGACATGAAACAACGCACGAATTGTCTTGTCTAGCGCCCCTGGGACATCAACTTCAACCGATCCAATTAACGGAACATTGGCAAAGCCCATCTCTCGACAGGCTGCTGCAGGAAAGGCAGCATTCAAGTCAACCGTGGATGTGAAGAAAACTGAGATGACATCAGCTGGAGAGAGCTCATTTGCTTGAAGGATCGCCGAAACCAGCTCCTGTACACCTTGGGCGATATTCGCCGCCGTGTTGGCTGGAACCTGAATGGCTCCTCTGATAGCTCGCAAACTCATGGGATAAGGGTACCTTTCCTAGCGAAAATTGGTGCCTATTTGATTCCGTCTTTATCGATAAAGCCTTTTACCTTTAAAACCTGTTTAATACTTTTCCTCCACAGATCCACTTATGGGAGCTACGCACTCACTCTTCACCTAATATCGATAAATCAATACCTACGGCCATTTCTACGCGCATGTATGTCGACATATTAATAATATTGATTATTTTTATGGATAAACCGATATGTGGTTATTAATGAAAGTATCGATTTATAGTAATGTCTTCAAATGTCTAAAGCTTTTCGTAGATTCATCAACTCTGTGTCATTGAGGTCTCTCCAACGACCTTCGGGGGTGTCGCCCAGAGAGATCGGTCCGAACTTGGTTCTGATCAGCCGAAGGACATCCACCCCGACCGCCTCCATGAGCCGTCTAATGATGTGGTATCGACCTTCGTGAATTGAGAGTTCAATCCATTGCGGCGACAGCTGCTTAAAGGTCAAAACTCGGCCCATTCCATCCTCCAGCTCAACGCCCTTGAGAAGGACCTTATCCACGCCCATAGGCAAGGGGCCATCAAATTCGATGATGTAGGTTTTTTCCAATCCAAAAGAGGGATGGGTAGCTCTGAAGGTTAAATCTCCATCATTGGTCAGCAAGATCAGACCTTCAGAATCCTTATCCAAACGCCCCACATGGAATAAACGCTCTTTTCGCAGGTCAATAAAGTCATCCAATGAAGGACGGCCCTCCGGGTCAAACATCGTTGACAAAACACCCTTTGGTTTATGAAGTGCTAAATAAGACTTAGTCAAAGTGCGTGTAATTGTCTCACCATCAACCATGACTTTATCTTTTTCGGGGTCAAACTTGCTACCCATTTCACGGATAGTGAGCCCGTTGACGGATACGCGACCTGACTCGATTAATTCATCCGCACCGCGACGGCTTGTGATTCCAGCATCTGCGATGATCTTGTTCAGCCTCATTTGGGCCATGGCTATCCTCCCGACAGTCAGGGGGTAAGGGTAGCCGAAGTGCTAGTCGGTTAGCGAATCGAGAATCTCGTCCAAGCCCTCTAGATCGGGCAGGTAAGGGGCAAGGGCGGGCAAATCTTCTAGGGAGTTCAGTCCCAGACGCTCTAAGAAATAGCTGGTGGTCTTGTACAAAATCGCACCCGTCTCGTGCTCTAGCCCCGACTCCTCCACCAACCCTCTGGTGATCAAAGTCTTCATTACCGCTTCAACATTTACTCCGCGAATAGCTGACACTCGAGCTCGGGATACTGGCTGGCGATATGCAATAACAGACAAGGTTTCCAAAGCCGCCTGGGTAAGGCGAGATTGTTGGCCATCTAGAACAAACTTTTCAACCGCGGTTGAATACGCGGGGTGGCTGTAGAAGCGCCATCCCCCGTTGATCTTGCGCAGAGAAAAGCCGCGCTCTTCGTATGAACTCTCTAGGACCGTTAAGGCAGCCTCAACTTCCTCCACGGTGCGTTCCAAGACTTGGGCGAGCACAACCTCAGTAACGGGCTCATCCACGACCATGAGAATCGCCTCAATGGAACGTTCAACTTCTACATTAGACATTGTTGCCACTTTCTGTCGAGTCTTCCATCTCTAAAACCACGGGTATATCAAACTCATCTGTAATCTCGACATCACCTTCCAGACTGCCGGTCCATCGGATCTGCAGCTCACCAAGGGCTACAACCTGATCAAATCGCAAGACGCCCTGTCTGTAGAGGTCGAGCAGCGCCAAGAAGCGAGCAACGACGACGAGGGTGCTATCTGCATCTGAAATCAGATTTCTGAAGCTCATAGAGGTTGCCTGACGCAAAGCTTCCACGACCCTCCTGGACTCTTCAGCCACACTCACAAGGGCCATATGCAGGTGTTCTACGGCAACAACAGGAGCGACCTTAGGAGTCAGGACCCGCTCTGCAATCGCGGCAAAACGCTGAGCACCTACACCGATTAACACCTCTGGCAACAAGCTGGCTAACGCTGGATCAAGGGCTACAACACGCGGAAATGACTTGTCGGCAGCGGCTATGCGCTCGCTAAATGTTGCCGCTATCTCCTTGAAAGCTCGGTACTGCAAAAGACGAGCAAAGAGCAGATCCCTGGCCTCAAGGAGTGCCAGATCCTCTTCATCTTCAACCTCCCCGCTTGGAAGAAGGCGGGCTGCCTTCAGATCCAACAAGGTAGCGGCTACAACTAAGAATTCGGTGGCCTGATCTAGATCCCAGCCTTGACCGGAGGCTTCAAGTTCGCGGATAAAGGAGATGAACTCATCTGTAACGATGCTCAAAGCCACTTCAGTGACATCCATCTTGTGGCGAGAAATCAACTGTAAGAGCAGATCAAAGGGTCCATCAAAGTTAGACAGGTGCACGGAGAAGCCGCTCGAAGAGGCGTTTACATCAACGCCTTCGGCAACTGCGGTATCTCCAGTCGAAACCATTGTCGCACCCTACTTCACGCTTGCCTGTTTTCTGTGTAACGCCTAGGCTCTTTGCTATATCAGGAAAGAGGTTTGAAGATTGAACGCTAAATCGACAATTGCGGAGGATGTGGCAACGACTGCCAACCTGCTTGGCAAGACCGCTAAAAACTTTCCGACACCTGCAGCTCTTTCTGAACACGGCAACGCAAAAATAATTTCAATCTTTAATCAAAAAGGTGGGGTTGGAAAAACAACCAGCACAATCAACTTAGGTGCAGCCCTTGCCGAACTGGGTCGCCGTGTTTTGTTGGTGGACTTTGACCCACAGGGTGGTTTATCACTTGGTCTTGGAGTAAATGCTCACTCGCTTCCTTTAGAGCAAACCGTTTACTACGCATTGATGACACCGACCGCCAACGTCGATGAGATTGTTTTGAAATCATCCGTGCCTGGTTTGGATTTCTTACCCGCTAACCGTGATCTAGGTACCGCCGAAACCACCTTGGGCGCCGAAATCGGTGGGCAGCAATATCTAAAGCGAGCATTAGCGCCGCTTCGTGATTATTACGATGTCATTTTGATCGACTGCCAGCCAACCATGGGTCAGTTAACTATTAACGCTCTTGTTGCATCTCATGAAGTAATTGTTCCGATGCAATGTGAATACTTCGCTTTACACGGCTTTATTGAATTAAAGGGCAACCTGGATAAAGTGAAAACTTTCCTTAACCCTGAACTACGTCTGATCGGAATTTTGGCAACCATGTATGACAAAAAGACATCACACAATCGTCAAGTGCTAGAGCGAATCTTGGAACAATTCCCTGAAGATGTTTTTGAAACAATCATTGCTAAAACAATTCGTTTTCCAGAAACAACTGTTGTTGGCGAACCAATTACAACTTATGCAACTACATCGGGCGGCGCTGCTTCATATCGCCGTCTAGCTAGAGAACTAATCGTCAGAGGAGGCGCACGATGACCCGTAGAGCAAACCTTCCAGGTGCAGATGAACTATTTCGTTCCACAACACCGGCGTTAAGCGCTGTTCCGGCACAACCAGCAAACGATGCAACGGCTCCACTTGTTCCACCAGCTATTGCAACACCTAAGGCACCATCTTCTAAAAAGGGTGTAAGAACAATTGCTCGTCGTCGAGTAACAACTGTTGATCGCTCCCCTTCAGGTCGTGAGCGCCATGATGAAAAGATCACTGTGTACTTATCACCCGATGAACTCTTCGATCTTGATCAGGCGCGTTTACAACTTCGTGGAGATCTAGGTTTAGCTGTTGATCGTGGTCGCATTGTTCGCGAATCAATCGCTGTGATCATCGCTGATTTAGAAGCTAAGGGTGATCAAAGCATCCTGGCACGCAGACTTCGCGGCCAGTAATTATTTACTTGGCACGCGGATGTGCCATTGCATAACTTTCACGCACTTTGTCGATTGTGATTAAAGTGTAAATCTGGGTTGTTGTAACCGATGCATGTCCCAACAACTCTTGAACCACACGAATATCTGCGCCACCATCTAATAAATGTGTTGCATAGGAATGCCTAAAAACGTGCGGTGATACATGCTCTGTAATGCCCGCTGCGGCAGCTGCGTCGAGCACTATTTGCCACGCTGATTGTCTGGATATTCGACTACCCCTTGAGTTAAGAAACAACGCTGGATTGTTCTTCGGATTCTTAGCCAGTAATCCAGGACGTACTCGAACACAGTAGTTTTCTATAGCTTTGGCGGCATAAGAACCCAAAGGAACGATCCTTTCTTTAGATCCTTTTCCTCGAAGCATCAATGTAGTGATTTCACCATCTGCCGAGGCGACGGTGCTCAGATCGTTTACATTGATTCCGATTAACTCACTGACGCGAGCACCACTGCTATAGAGCAGCTCAAGCATCGCTTGATCGCGCAATGTCAATGGTTCGCTTTCTTTCAAAGCTGCGTTGATCATCGACATTATTTGATCGTAGGTTAATGCTTTGGGTAAACGTCGAGCAGTTTTGCTTGCCGGGATTTCCAAAGTTGGATCATCTATGCCGTACTCCTGTTGCAGATGTTTAAAAAATGACCGTAGCGTCGAGTCGATGCGATTGATCGTTGGTACTGAAAGATTTATCTCCCTCAAGGAGACTTCAAACAAGGTAATTACCTCAGGCGTAACTGTGGAAAGCTCTGTGCCATCTAAGAATAATCGAAACTTTTCTAAATCACGGCGATATGCAGCGATTGAATTTACAGCCAATCCTCTTTCAATCTGGAGATGATTGAGAAAGGAAGAGGCTGCTATCTCAAAGTTCGGTGCTTGCGTAACCATGCGCTTCTGCGACAGCGGAGTAGTAGATTTTTCCATCATGCACATTTAAACCCTTGGCAAGATTCTTATCCTTCTTGCACGCAGCTTCCCAACCATTGTTGGCTAAAGAAAGGGCGAAAGGCAATGTCGCATTGGTCAGTGCATAGGTTGACGCAACCGGCACTGCACCGGGCATGTTTGCGACACAGTAGAAGATCGAGTTATGGACCGAATACGTTGGTTCGGCATGGGTTGTTGGCTTGGAATCTTCAAAGCATCCACCTTGATCGATAGAAATATCAACTAACACTGAACCACTTTTCATCTGTGAAACTAAAAGATTTGAAACTAATTTTGGAGCTTTTGTGCCATGAACCAAGACTGCGCCCACTACAAGGTCTGCTTTTCTAGCTTCGCGTTCAATTGCATGCCTTGATGCGACCAAAGTTTTAATCCGGCCCCCATAGATAGTGTCGATGTATTGCAATCGAGATATCGAACGATCAAATACAGTCACATCTGCGCCCATACCCAATGCGATTACCGCAGCGTTAAGGCCTGCAACTCCCCCACCGATCACAATAACTCGACCAGGTGCGACACCTGGAACGCCACCCAGAAGAACTCCACGCCCACCATGAGGCTTTTGCAATGCGGTTGCTCCAACCTGGATTGCTAGACGGCCCGCTACTTCACTCATTGGTGCAAGCAACGGAAGAGTTCCATTTACTTCTACAGTTTCATAGGCAATAGCAGTGACCCCAGATTTCACCAAGGCATCTGTGCACGCTTTGGAGGCGGCCAAATGCAGATAGGTGAAAAGTGTTTGTCCTTTTCGCATCTTTGGATATTCCGGCTCAATCGGTTCTTTTACTTTCAGAACTAAATCCGCTTTCTGCCACACTGCATCTGCGGTAGGAACAATAGTTGCACCAGCTGCGACAAACTCTTCATTACTAATTGACGAGCCAACACCAGCTTTATCTTCAATAATTACCGTGTGTCCTGCGTGAACGAATTCACAAACTCCCTCGGGAGTAACCGCCACTCGAGATTCATGAACCTTGATCTCTTTGGGAACTCCAACGATCATGATTAGCCTTTCGCTTGTATCGCTGCAGCAATCAGGCCAATGAAGAGAGGGTGTGGTCTCGTTGGACGTGACCGAAGCTCGGGATGAGCTTGCGTGCCTACATAGTAAGGATGCACCTCTGACGGCAGTTCTACAAATTCGACTAGATCTTGATCTTTGAAGACTCCTGAGAACACAAGACCGGCGGCACCGATTTGATCGCGGTAGAGATTGTTCACTTCATAGCGATGGCGATGTCGTTCTGAAATTTCAATTGAACCATAAGTCTTTGCAACAACAGAGCCTGCAAGTAGATCCGCCTTATACAAACCAAGTCGCATTGTTCCGCCCATGTCCGCCTTACCCGAAACAACATCCTTCTGACCAGCCATGGTTGCAATTACAGGAGTTCCCGAATCCGAGAACTCTGCTGAAATTGCATCACCGATACCAGCAAGATTTCGTGCTGCCTCAATAACCATGCACTGTAAACCTAAACAAAGACCCAAAGAAGGAATTTTATGTTCGCGAGCAAACTTAAGCGCTCCAACTTTCCCTTCAATTCCGCGAATACCAAAACCACCTGGCACGCACATCGCATCCACGTTTTCTAGATTCTTTTTAGCACCTTCTGGAGTTTCACACTCATCGCTTGCAATCCAAACAATCTCGACTTTTGCTTCATTTGCAAAACCTCCGGCTCGCAAAGCTTCAGAGACAGATAAGTAGGCATCAGGTAAATCAATGTATTTTCCTACAAGCCCAACCTTGATGTGATGCTTTGGGTGATGAACCTTTTCAAGTAGAGCATCCCAATCGCCCCAAACAACATCATGACAATCAAAACCTAGGCGCTTCACCACATATGAATCCAGGCCTTCGCTATGAAGCACCTTTGGAATGTCATAAATCGACGGTGCATCAACGGCGGCCACAACCGCTTCA